>JAOUOK010000012.1 GCA_029880425.1 Gammaproteobacteria bacterium | reverse complement strand
AGCGCCATGATTAAGCTCAGGAAGGCCTTTAACGATAACTCAAAATCGCCCCGTGTCATTGAAACGGTTTCAAAAAGAGGCTATCGGTTGATTGCAGATGTCAGCTTTGATGGAGAGTTATCTCATGAAAAGCCTGTATTAGCTGAGAACGCCTCAACTATTGAGAAAATTGAAAAATCAAATAACCTGGTTTTTCGGGCTGAATTCTGGATGGGCCTGGTTTTCATCCTTGCAGGCTTAATTTTTCTTATTATTAATATTAACTCTAACCCAAAAGAGACATTTGCAAAGTCAACTACTACGCCTTCAATTATCGTTTTGCCATTTACAAATATCGCGACTTCCCAGGAACAGGACTATTTTTCAGATGGCATAACAGAAAATATTATTACTGATTTGTCACACCTTTCGGCCCTAAAAGTATTAGCGAGAAATACTTCTTTTAGATACAAGGGTCAAACGATTGATCCTGTTCAAGTGGGTAAAAATCTTGAAGTTGATTATATATTGGAGGGTAGTGTTCAAAAATCAGGGAAGAAATTAAGAATCACGGCTCAACTTATCGACACAGCTAATGGTTTTCAGGTCTGGGCTGAACGCTATGACAGGGAGTTAGTAGAAGTTTTTGCAGTCCAGGATGATGTTACACAAAAAATTGTCAATGCACTTGAACTTAACCTGACTACCCAGGAAGAAGCCGGATTAAAACATGTCGCGACCAATAATGTTGAAGCATATGATTTATTTTTACAGGGATTAAGACAATATACTGAAAGAACAAAAGAAGCTCTTTTACAAGCAGAGGATACTTTTCAACGTGCCATTAAGTTAGATGTCAATTATCCTCGTCCATACGGGGCATTAGCTGTTAATAAAACGAGGTTGGTAACAGCGGGCTGGTCTGACAGACCAAAAGAAGATTTGGATCGTGCCCTGGTTTTGGCAAAGAAAGCCATATCTTTTAACAATGCACCACAACAAGCTTATTGGGCACTGGGTTTTGTACATTTATATCGAAAGGAATATCAACAAGCTATCAAGGCAATTGAACAGTCAATAAAAATCGCGCCTAGCTATGCAGATGGTTATGGCTTACTTGCCCTGGTTGAGAATACAGTTGGAAATGGAGAGAAAGCACGAAAGCATATAAAAAAAGGCTATGAGCTTAATCCGTATTACTCTTATGACTACCCCTATAATTTAGGTCGTGCACATTACTTACTTGGTCAATATGAGCTGGCTGAGAAATATTTACTTGAAGCACTGGAAAGAAATGAAAATGTTTTTCCTCCAAGATTATGTCTTATTGCAAGTTATATCGCGATGGGAAGACAGGATGATGCGGAATGGGAAGTAGAGAATGTGCTGAATAGTAATAATCAAATTTCAATAACGCATCTGAAAAATTTTGGTTTCGTTGAAAATAATGAAAAAGGCAAAGCCATGTATGCTGCCCTGCGTAAAGCGGGTATACCTGAATAACCAATTTTATGAAAGTAAGTCTGTTTTATGATTTTCTGTTAGCTTTTATTAAAACCCGGTAAAAGAAGTTGGGATAAGAGCTATTAACCGCAAAATATAAAAGGTTAAATTGTTTCGTCTGCATGGTTTAATAGATTAAAGCATTTTTGTAAAAAGCCGATACTGTGGAAGCAGATAATGTTTCCTAAAAGGTTTTTATTAAATGAATATTAAGAAAAAAATGCTCCTGATTACATCGGGGCTGGCAATAATCCCTCTCACGCTTTCAATTTTTCTTCTTGAAACGATTGCAACACAGGAAGCAAGTGACGCCCTTTATGATGTGGCAAAGCGTCAATTAATATCAATTCGGGATATCAAGAAAACACAAATCGAGGATTATTTTTCAACCATACGTGGCCAGGTTATCACCTTGTCCAGTAGCAGCATGATCATTGATGCAATGCGTGAATTTAAATCTTCCTATAGTTCAGTTAAAGACAATGCCGATATCGACATGATGCGAACTCAACTTGCTGATTACTATGAAAATCAGTTCGGTGCTGAATATAAGAAATTAAATACCGGGAAACAGGCTGATACAAGAGGTTATTTAAATAATCTTGATGCTGACTCAATTGCATTGCAGTATCATTATATACAGGCCAATAAGAATCCGCTGGGAAGCAAGCATAAACTTGATGCGGCTGATGATGGTTCTACATACAGTAAAGTTCATAATAAATTTCATCCGCCGATCAGGCAATACCTTGAAGAATTTGAGTACTACGATATTTTCCTGGTCGATCACAAAACCGGTAATATTATTTATTCAGTATATAAAGAGCTTGATTACACAACCTCACTCCTGAATGGTTCTTATGCAAACAGCGGGATGGGTAAAGTATTTCGCCAGGCGAATAAACTAAATAAAGATGGCGTTGCTATTGTAGATTTTGAACCTTACTCGCCCTCATACGAAGGTGCAGCATCCTTTATTGCTTCTCCTGTTTTTGAGAATGGTCAGAAAACCGGTATCTTGATTTTTCAAATGCCTATCGGACGCATTAATGCAGCGATGACCAGCGGAGAAAAATGGAAAGATATTGGCTTAGGTGATTCAGGTGAAACTTATCTTGTTGGTTCTGATTTTAAGGCGCGCAGTATCAGTCGTTTTCTGATTGAAGATAAGAAGGGTTTTGTCGAATTAATGAATAATGTTGGTGTTGATAATAAAGTGGTTGCAGAAATATCAGCGAAGGGTACAAATATTGGTTTACAAAAAATAGAAACCCGGGGAACTAAAGCCGCATTAGCAGGTAAAAAAGATTTTGAAATATTCCCCGATTACAGGAATGTTAATGTTTTATCTGCTTATACACCACTCAATATACCGGGTTTAAAATGGGCATTGATGAGTGAAATTGATGAAGAGGAAGCATTTGCAGCAACATCACATTTAACAACTTCCATCATTAAAGCATCACTAATTATTTTTATCGTGATAGCCGTTGTTTCGTTAGGATTAGGAATATTCTTTGCTAATGGTATAACTTCTCCGATTAGCCGGCTACGCCAGGTTATGAATGACGTTGAAGTCAATAAAGATTTAACCCTGCGAAGTGACGTTAATTCTAAAGATGAAATTGGTGAAATGGCACATGCTTTTAATACCATGTTGCATAATTTTGAAGGATTAATAAAGCAGGTTGTCAGTACTTCAACACAACTTGCAACTGCGGCAGAAGAGGTATCAGCTGTTGCCAGTGATAGTGCACAAAATGTTGAAAGGCAACATGTAGAAACAGATATGGTAGCAACAGCGATAAATGAAATGACGGCTACTGTTCAGGAGGTTGCACAAAATGCCCAGAATGCATCAAGTGCAGCAACTAATGCGGATACTGAATCAAAAACGGGCAAGCATGTGGTGACAAATACATCACAGGCAATAGTTCAGCTTTTGGATGATGTAGAAAATGCTGCAAAAGTTATTCAAAACGTAGAGCAGGCAAGTGAAACCATAGGTACAGTTCTGGATGTAATTAAAAACATTGCTGAACAAACAAACCTGCTAGCGTTAAATGCGGCTATTGAAGCGGCTCGTGCCGGTGAACAAGGTCGGGGCTTTGCTGTTGTTGCTGATGAGGTGCGTACACTGGCAAGTCGTACCCAGCAATCTACTGCTGAAATTGAAAATATGATTATGCAGTTGCAGGATGGGGCGAAACAAGCAGTAGACGTTATGGATAAAGGCAGTGAGCAAGCGAAGAAGGGGGCTGAGATGGCAAAAGAAGCTGCTGATTCACTCAATGCAATAACACAGGCTGTGAGCACTATTAGTGAGATGAATACACAGATTGCAGCGGCGGCGGAAGAACAAAGCGCGGTATCAGAAGAAATTAACCGAAGCATTGTAAAAATAAGTGAGCTCTCTCAGCAAACCGCAAGTGGCGCAGAGCAAACGACCGGTGCAAGTGCCGAGTTAGCACGGCTTGCATCAGATTTACAGGCAAAAATTTCGATGTTTAAAGTAAATACCTAGTTTATGTTTCATTAGGCAATAATAAAAAGGCTAAACAGGAATCCTGTTTAGCCTTTTTTTAAGCATTTAAGATTAGCTTGTACTTAAGTTGTTTCTTTTTGTATTTGCCTTAGTTTTTTAACTTCCAGGCCTGCTTTATCTGCCAGTTCAATTGCGCGAGCTAAACGGGCAGGGGCAGAACGACCCATACACATATGTTCATGATCACCATCAATACCAGCTTCAAAGCCTTTGATTAATTTTTCACGATTAAGATCATGGCCAACTAAAGTTGCCTGGATATCCATGACTTCATTGGCAACTTCAAGTGCCAGGTCAATATGGTTATCCCACAAGTCTTTGACATTACCTTTTGTAATTAAGCCCGAGATATTTGTTGTCAGGATATATACATTTTTTATTAAGAGTTCTTCTTCAAGTTCGTCACTTGATGAAACTTCACGGGCAGGGATATCCAGGCTAGCCAGTGCATCAACGAGCAAAGCAGCATTTGCACCGTAGCAAGGTGATGGAATCAGGACTTTTGAATCCTGCCCTTTTTTCTTTTCAAACCAGACCGATATAACCGTTGGATCTGGAAGGTTATAGGGTTCCCAGTCACGTGGTAATAATTCGTTTTGCAGCAGTGTGATATTTTTATGCCAGGCTACAGGAATTTGTTTTAAGCAAGGTTGTAAATCATTTTCACCAACAGAGATTAAAACCATGGCAGGTTCAGGAATTTCACTGGCAAGTTCATCCAGGTTGCTTGTACGTGTGACAGGATATACAGGGTGACCCAGTTTAAGAATTGCGCGTGCAAACACGCTGCCCATTTCTCCAAGTCCAATTACGATAACAGGTTTTTTCATTTTGTGTGTTATATGCTAATCAATTAAAAATAAATAATACCATGAGGATAATGTTGAGTGGTATCTAATCTAAAATTTTTAGATAACAATTTTCAAAATATGTAACTAATTAAATACTGCAACGCTTTAAGGCGTACAGAATATCCAACTATATATTTGAAGGTTGTTTGTTAACAATTATTTACAACATATATTTGTTATTTTTCGAGATTACTTTATAGTGTTTAATAACATACTGATTTACTTGGTTATTGGCGTGCTGGTTATTTGTTTAAATAATAGAGGTTATCCTCACTGTGAAAAATTCTGTAAAGTTAGGATTAATGCCACCCATCACGGGCTTAGTTAGTCTTTATGCAACAGAAATCATACGTGCATCACAAATCGCATGCCAGGAAATAAATGAAAATGGTGGTGTATTAGGTCAGGAACTTGAAATTATTATTGAGGATGATGGTAGCTTACCTGATACTGCCGTCATTGCTGCAAAAAAGTTAGTTGAGCAACATAAATGTTCAGCGATTATTGGCAACCTTTTATCAAACTCTCGTATAGCAGTTGCTTACCAGGTAGCTGAACCGAATAAAATTCCTTTATTAAATTTTTCTTTTTATGAAGGAAGCATCTCAAGTCGCTACTTCTTTCATTTTGCTGCACTACCTAACCAGCAAATTTTTCGCATGATTCCATTCATGAGTGAAAAGTTTGGATCAAAGATGTTTTTTGCCGGTAATAATTATGAGTGGCCACGTGGATCAATTGATGCCTGTAAGCTTGCTGTAAATAATTTAAATGGAGAAATTGCCGGGGAAGAGTATTTACCAATAGGCCTGGAGGTAGAAGCAATTGATAAGCTACTGGATAAAGTCGAAGTTGCTGAGCCCGATGTGTTTGTCCCTTATTTTGCCGGAGCCGACCAGGTTCTTTTATTAACGCGTTTTACTGAACGTGGCATGAAAGACAAGATGGCGGTTGTTATGGGGCATTATGATGAAATGATGGCCAGTACCTTGCCAAAGAAAGTACGCGAAGGTTTTTATTCAAGTAACACTTATTTTATGACAGTGGATTCTCCGGAAAATTATGCCTATTTAAATCGACTGGAAAATTTACCCGATGTAGACGGTATCTGGCCTAATGGAAATGGTATTTTAACAAACTTTGGTGAAGGTATATATTTATGTGTAAAAGCATTTGCCCAGGCCGCAAATGAATCAGGAAGTATTGAAAGTGAAGACATAGTTAAGGCATTGAAAAATATAAAGGTAACTTCGCCACAGGGTGAAGTACGTATGAATCCTGAGCATCATCATGCAATTGTAAATACATACTTATCACATTGTGATGATGCCGGAGTGTTTTCTATAATTGAAAAGTTTGGTGCAATTGAGCCTGATTTTCCTGAGCGTTACAGGCATCAGCGTATAGCGGATAATGCCTCGATGGAAGAAGACATACGTTTACAGGCCAGGATGCTGGAGCAATTAACTGAAGCAGTAATACTAATTAGTTCAGAAAATGGTTCTATTTTATATGTCAACTCTGGCGCAGAAAACATTTTTGGTTATAAAAAAGGCGATATGGTCGGGTTAAACATTTCACAAATTAACTCAGTACATGAGAATGAACATGAAAATAGCATCAATGAAATTATTAATATATTAAATAGCAAAGGTAAATGGGAAGGTGAAGTAAAAAATATAAAAGAAGATGGCACAAGTATATGGTGTTGGGCCGCAGTATCTACTTTTACTCACCCAGTTTATGGTGAAGTATGGTTGTCTGTTTACCGTGATATTACAAGTAATAAAGTAGCAGAGGAAGCTTTACGTGAGAGTGAAGCCCGCTATCGCCGTACGGAAAGAGGTACTAATGATGGCTTATGGGAATGGCACATACCAAGTGGAATAAATTATTATTCACCACGCTGGATGGGGATGCTGGGTTATAGCTCAGGAGAGTTACCAGATAAAGTCGATACGTTTACCGAACTGATACATCCTGAGGATAAAGATAAAGTATGGCATGCAGTAGATAAGCATTTGAATAATGGAGCTGTTTATGATGTCGAAATGCGTTTACGTTGCAAAGACGGGAGTTATCTCTGGGTTCGTTCACGTGGTGAGGCAGAATGTGATGAAGAGAATAATCCAACAATTATGTCCGGTTCAATTGTTGATATTTCTGAACGTAAAGAATATGAGATTGAATTAAAGCATCACCGGGAAAATCTTGAAGAGTTAGTAAAAGAACGTACTGCGGATCTGGAAGCTGCGAGGGATATAGCTGAAGAAGCGAGCAGAGAAAAAAATAAATTTTTGTCACGCATGTCTCACGAATTACGTACTCCAATGAATGCAATACTGGGATTTGCCCAGGTTCTTAACCTTGAGAATATAACAGAAAAGCAAAAAGAATTTGTTAATGAAATTTTGATGGGGGGGGAGCACTTATTAAAACTTATCAATGAGCTGCTTGATTTATCCAGGATTGAATCAGGAAAGATAGAAGTATTGATGCAACCAGTGAACATAAGAGAATCTGTTGAGCATGCACTAAAGTCTATACATCCCCTTGTCATTGATATGAAACTAACAACCAATAATTTATGCAAAGATAATGTCCTTGTACTCGCTGACCCCACCCGTTTTAATCAAATATTAATTAATTTATTATCAAATGCTGCAAAATATAATTGTAAAGGCGGGTTAATTGAAATTAGGTGTGAAAATATTTTCGCGGAACGGATACGTGTTTCTGTGAAAGATACAGGGAAAGGTATAAAGCACGAACACTTCTCTCATTTGTTTGAACCTTTTAATCGACTTGGTGCTGAAAAAAGCGGGATTGAAGGTACCGGTATTGGCCTTGCCTTAACAAAGCAACTGGCATTATTGATGGGAGGTGAAATATTTTTAGAGTCAACCACTGATAAAGGAACAATATTTTCATTAGAGTTATCAGCTGTAAATGAACGTGCAAGTTTTTCAAAAGATAAAAAAATAGAACAGGAAGTATCAAACACAAAAAAAATAATACTGTATATTGAAGATAATCATGCAAATTTACGCGTTGTAGAAACATTTTTAGAAAAACATTCAAATGTCAAGTTATTAAAGGCAGCTAATGGTGAAGATGGTTTAGAGATGGCGAACAAATATTTACCTGACCTGATTTTACTAGATCTCCACCTGCCTAAAATGGGTGGTTATGAAGTTCTTGAAAATTTAAAACATAATAAAATAACAAAGGATATTGCTATTATTGCATTAACAGCCGATGCCATGCCTTTGGATATCGAGCGAGGACTAATGGCTGGTTTTGATCAGTACATTACTAAACCAATTGATTTAAACGTTCTTTTGACCGCTGTTGATAAAATCCTGAAGTTAGAGAAAGTAAAAACAAGTTTGAAAAGTTAAAAAATATTCGCCTGATAACAGGCTTTATGACTAAGATAGTTCACTCGTGCTGTATTATTTTATCAGCTGTTTAATAAATTTATATTGCTGATAATATCAAGGGTTGAAGAATAACTATCAATTAACTATCTAATAGAAGCAGCCTGGTTTCCGCGGTGTTTTTATTTATAATAAATTTAATTTCACAATATTCATTTTGTTCATCAACAGGTGAGGGATCATCAGAGCAATTACACCCTGCAATGATGCCGGAATAAAATATCCCGGTTTTAATATGAATTAAATCAGCCTCCTCAAATGTACTGAGAACAACAACACTGACAGGCGCTGAACTAACATAGCTGCTTTGAGATAGACCTTGTTGCAAGGGTAACAGAGACGGATCAAGATTTTGAATCTCATGCTTGATGATTTTCTTATAATCCTCCTTGCCTATGGCATCTACAATACATTGTAATTTCATGATTTATGCATTTTCCCCCACTGGTTTTCAAATATGACAGTATCGAGTTCCTGTCGCTTTGCCCAGTTTTCTTTTTCAAGCATAGGTTTATCATAAAAATTATCAACATGGCCGACACAAAGAATGGCCACAGGTTTACCATCTTCAGGAATATTAATGAGGTTTGATAACTTATTCGGGTCAAATATTGAAACCCAGCCCACACCTATTCCTTCCGCGCGTGCGGCCAGCCAAATATTCTGGATAGCACAGGAGACTGACGCAAGATCCATTTCTGGCAGTGTCCGGCGGCCAAAGACATGTTTATCACGATCGCCCATCAAGGACACGACAAGGACTTCTGCGCACTCTAAAAGCCCTTCCACCTTGAGCTTCATAAATTCATCCTCACGTTTACCTAGTGCTTTGGCTGTTGCAATACGTTCTTCATCAACCAGTTGATACATTTTCTGGCGAAGGATATTGTCTGTTATACGAATAAAGCGCCATGGTTGCATAAAGCCTACACTGGGTGCAAAGTGTGCAGCCCGTAGTAAACGTCTTAGCAAGTCAGGCTCAATTGGCTCAGAAGTAAAATGTCGCATATCACGGCGCTGTTCTATCACACGGTAAATTGCCTCAATATCTTTGTCGGGGTAGCGTTTATTATTCATAGTTGATTATTTGAAAAGTTTAGCCGTGGCCAGAGTGTTGGATGAAAAATATAAATGCAGGTAAGTTGCCGTTAATGCTTTACTACGGTAAATCGCTTCACCTGGATTATTGCCACGTTGACGTACTCCATGTGCAACAGGTTCCATATCTGTTTCAAGTAACGAGTGGTGAAAAGTATGTGCAGTAAAGTCACCTTCGGGTAATGGGGCTTGTTGCATGCCGAGACCAGCAAGCTTGCTTTGCATTTTTCCGTCAGCCGGTAATAGCCCAACCATATCTGCTTTCTTGCCTTCTTTATCGGTCAGGCTTTGTGTGAGATATAACATACCTCCACATTCTGCAAGGATGGGTTTATCATTGTTATAATGTTGTTGTATCGATTCAAACATCGACTTGTTTTGCTCAAGCTCTGCGAGATGTAACTCTGGGTAGCCACCGGGTAACCAGATTGCATCAACTTCCGGTATGGCTTTATCGGTTAACGGTGAAAAGAAAATAAGCTCTGCCCTCATTTCTTTTAAGACATCAAGATTCGCAGGATAGATAAAGGCAAATGCAGCATCACGAGCAATACCTATTTTGATATTTTTTAGTAAGGGTTCGGTTGTTTGAGTATTAACAGTTTCAAAAATCACTTTTCCAGGTAATGAAGTGAGTTTGGTCTGTGTAATTAACTCGGCTGCATGATTCAGCCTGTTTTCAAGGTCATCTACTTCTTCTGCCTGTACTAATCCTAAATGGCGCTCAGGTAAGGTGATAGCTTCATTACGTAAGAGTCCGCCAAAGTAATTCACGGAGTCAGGTAAGCTTTCAGCCAGCATTTCCCCATGTCCCTGGCTGGCTACCCTGTTTGCTACAACACCTGCAAAGGGTAGTGCAGGACGGTAGTGAGCAAGTCCATAGGCAAGTGCACCAAAGGTTTGTGCCATGGCACTGGCATCGATCAATGCAAGAACCGGGATATCAAAGAGTTCTGCAAGATCTGCACTTGAGGGTTTACCATCAAATAAACCCATGACACCTTCGATAAGAATAAGATCAGCATCAGCGGCAGCTTCGTATAACTGTTGCTTGCAAGCCTGTTCACCTACCATCCATAAATCCAGTTGGTAAACAGGGTTACCGCATGCCTGTTCAAGAATCATGGGATCAAGAAAGTCGGGACCTGTTTTAAAAACTCGGACATTATGCCCCTGGTTACGATGATAACGCGCCAGTGCAGCAGTAAAGGTGGTTTTACCCTGGCCAGATGCAGGTGCGCTGATTAATAAAGCAGGGCAGTGATTATGGTTTGCTTTTTTCATAATTGTTATTTTGTAGCTCAGAATCTTAGTGCCCCTCAATGAAATATTAAGAGGGTGTTATTATGACATCTTGTGAGGATGAATCCTCACTTACAACTCGATACCTTTTTGTGCCTTGATGCCGGCGCGAAAAGCATGCTTAATATCATTCATTTGGGTTACCGTATCGGCAATATCAATCAGTTCATCTTTTGCTGCACGACCTGTGATAACAACATGTTGCATCTCGGGACGATTTTGTAAGTCTTTAATAACCGATTCTACCGGCAGGTATTGATATTTTAAAACGATGTTGAGTTCATCCAGAAGAATAAGATCGTAGCTTTCATCACTTAACATGCGTTGTGCTTTTTCCCATGCAAGTGAGGCAGTTTTAATATCCTGTTCACGATCTTGCGTGTTCCAGGTAAAACCATCTCCCATGACGTGGTATTCCACTTGTTCGGGAAAGCGGCGAAAGAATGTTTCTTCTCCTGTTGACATTGCACCCTTGATAAACTGCACAATGCCTACTTTCATGCCGTGCCCAAGTGCACGTGCCACCATGCCAAAGCCCGATGAGCTTTTACCTTTGCCATTACCCGTGGTAATCACAATCACACCTTTTTCTTTATCGGCTTTTTTTATTTTTTCATCGATAATGGTTTTTTTCTTTGCCATACGCTGTTCATGACGTTTACTGCGTTCAGCTTCATCATTTGTTGTCATTCTTATCTCCAATCATAATAAGTTTACCTGTTTTGCTGTCGCGATAAACTTTACCAACTGATTCATAGCCACTTCCGGATTGACCGATACCACCAGGCATTTCAGGAATCTCCTGGCCTTTTTCAATGCTTGTTCCTTGTTGTTTAAAATGTTCATTTAATCCGCCCTGGCTGGCAACCAGGGCCGCGATTAAGCCGCAGGCAAACACCAGCATAATATCAACAAGGTTAGCTAAAGGACCCAGGGGTTCTTCATCCTGTGAGTCGAAGCGACTGCGTGTCCAGTTACGTTGTTTTAATTTCTTAATCATTATTTGTAAGCTCGTTGTCTAATTCATCCAGCACGTGGTCGTACCAGCGACGGCGTAGGCGACCAATTACAAAACCAGCAATGCCCGCGAGTAAACCCAGTACCGTTGTATCAAAAGCAACTGTGACGGCACTGGCAAGCGTTTGTAATTCACCCTGGCCAAGTGCAGCAAGACCAGGACCTAATGGAATCAACGTACCCATTAATCCAAGCATGGGGCCGACACGGGCAATCAGGTCAGCGCGTTCAATACGCTTGCGTGCCAGAATTTCTATATGACTAATGTTTTTGCAGTCTTTAAGTTTTGTTAAACCACCGAAACGTTCACCAACCGTTGTACCGACTTCCCAGAGTGTAGCGATAACAACAAACAGTAAAATATAAATGACGGGATGTAACAGCCATTCTACTGCCAGGTG
>JAOUOK010000301.1 GCA_029880425.1 Gammaproteobacteria bacterium | reverse complement strand
TCTGGTTGGGAGCTTGGTCTTAATACAGTGGATGGTTCATCAACATGCGGTACGTTTGACACCAACGGTGATGGCGTAGCGGATTGTAATGATATTGCAATTGCCGGTACCAAAAAGATCGGTTCAGTTCCCATGGAGTCCAGCTTTATTGGTGGCGGCGGCGGCGGTAGTACTACAGCAACTGTTCCACCACTTCCGGATGGTTGCCCTGCCTATGTTGAACCTGCGCTTCAGTCATGCCCGGCTGGAATGAAGTTAGTGACAAGTTACCCGGTTGTTAACGACTGCCCGGTTAAAACAAATACTTGTGCATCAATATGCCCATCAGGTAAATCCCCAGTAACACGATGGACAACCAATAGTGACGGCAGCCAGTCAAAAACAACAATTTGTATCGATAGTACTGCTTCACATACAGGTCGATTCTCATGGCGAGAAATACCAATTAATTAAGGTTACTATTTAATAAACTAATATTTATAAGATTTAGTTATAGGATAAGACAATGAAAAATATTAAACTCATACCCGGTATAATGGTGATATTCAGTTTTATGCTGGGCAGTACTTATGCAGAAACACCCAGGCCCGGTTCACCCGTTATACCATTGGGAACAAATGCAAATCTGCCTACGCATTACCCTTCTTATATGCTGCCATCAGGGAAAATTACAAAGACTATAAGACAGTCAAGGACAATTGTTGTTGATGGGACCGCTTTTAAATTGCACCCGGTACATGAAATATTCACCAAGAAAAAAGGGCAACAAGCAACAATTTATGAACTGAGGCCCGGAATGAAAGTTGGTTTAGAATTCACCAATTACAAAGGGGAAAAAGTTGCTCATAAAGTCTGGATTTTACCTAAGGACTACCCAACAGTAAAATATGCCCATTAAATCCAAGAGTCAAAAAAATAAGGCCAATATGTATGAATAAAAATAAAGGGTTTACCCTCATCGAGTTAATTATTACTGTAGCAATTATCGGAATACTTGCCGCAGTAGCGACCTCTTTATATGAAAGTCAAAGTAAAAAACAACGCCGCTCAGATGCTGTAGTGGCATTAACTACCGCGCAAACTGAAATGGAGCAGTATCGTTCTGATAATGGAGTTTATGCAACTGCGGGCCTGGTAACTACAACTTCACCTAAGGCCTATTATACGGTAAGTGTTGCAATTGCAAACTCCGGTGAAAATTACACCTTAACGGCTGAAGCGGCAGTGGGTAAAGCACAGTACGATGATACAAACTGCAGGAAATTTATCGTAACGGATATTGGTCAATACAGTACTGAAAAAGCTGATGGCTCAGCATCAACAAACTGTGTACAAATGTAGTAATTTTATTACTGCAAATCTTTCGGTAAAGAGAAAACAATATTTTCTTCTTTACCATCCTGGTTAATAACCGCGGTTACTCCCCACTCTCTTAATTTTGCAATAACATTTTCAACTAACTCTGCCGGTGCTGATGCACCGGCAGTAAGTCCAATATTATTCTTTCCTATAAACCAGTCTTTATGAATTTCAGTTTCATTATCAATTAAATATGCTTCGGTTCCAATTCGCTCGGCAACCTCTTTTAAGCGGTTTGAATTAGAACTGTTTGGTGAACCCACAACTAAAACCAGGTCACTTTCTTTAGCGATTTTTTTAACCGCATCCTGACGGTTTTGAGTGGCATAACATATGTCGTTTTTCTTTGGCCCCTGGATATTAGGAAAACGTTTACGTAACGCATCAATAACTCCCGCTGTATCATCCATGGATAATGTTGTTTGCGTGACATAAGAAAGGTGATCAGGGTTAATCACTTCTAAATCATTAACATCATCGACATCTTCTACCAGGTACATCTGGCCACCCTGGCTAACATCAAACTGGCCCATGGTACCCTCTACTTCAGGGTGACCAACGTGGCCAATTAAAATACATTCATGCCCGACTTTACTGTAACGCATAACTTCCATGTGTACCTTGGTCACAAGTGGACAGGTTGCATCAAATACTTTTAAACCTCTTTGTTTTGCTTCTTCACGTACTTTTTTTGATACACCATGGGCGCTGAATATGACCGTGGCATCATCAGGAACCTCGTCAAGTTCTTCGACAAAGATGGCTCCCTTATTACGTAAACCATCAACCACAAACTTGTTATGTACCACTTCATGCCGGACATATATCGGTGCACCAAACAGTTCAAGTGCACGTTCAACTATTTCAATAGCACGATCCACGCCGGCACAAAAACCGCGAGGGTTGGCTAATATGACTTGTTTACCTGTTGGGGTTGAATTTGACACTGCTGGAACTCCGGGAAATTTAAAACTCATCTCACTATGAATAAGTACTTAAAAATTTTCAATACTTACAGGGCAATCTCGTAGCAAAGGTGTTTAATGTTGTACTGGCTTAATATTGACAATCTCTACACTAAATACGACCTCATGGCCGGCTAAGGGATGATTAAAATCAACTTTAACTTCATCATCATTGATTTCCATAATAGCACCGGGAATTTCTTCGCCTGATGGTGTGCTAAAACCAATGATCATACCCTCTTCTATATTCAGGTCATCCGCAAATTCATTACGTGGCATGGTGTGAATATTATCATCTTCAGGGAAACCAAAAGTATCCCGGGGGTCAATGGATAGACTTTGTTTATCGCCGATTTTTAATCCGTAGAGCACCATTTCCAGTCCTTCAATCATACTGCCATCACCAATGGTAAAAGTCATCGGCTCACCGTCAATAGTCGCATCTGCAATCGTGCCATCTTCAAGAGCCAGGGTAAAATGCATAGTCACTTCACAATCCGGTCCAATAGTTAAAACTTCAACGTCGCCCATGTATATAAATCCTGCTTGAAAAATTTAAATTTAAACGCTAACCAACCTTATTCTGCTTTTGTCTTTTGCCGTTCAGCCTGATACTCACGGATGCTGTCAATAATAATCATAACAACACCAATAAATATAGCTGAGTCTGCAATATTAAATGCTGGCCATTCCCATTGTTTATAATAAACAAGGATAAAATCAACAACATAACCTAACCATACACGATCGATTACATTACCAATTGCCCCGCCTAGAATTAAAGCTAAAGCAATTGCTTGCCATTTTTCATGTTGTTGCAAACGTTTAATCCATAAAAAAATTACAACACTGACTACAACGGCAATGACTGCAAAAAACCAGCGTTGCCATCCACCGGCATCAGCCAGGAAACTAAACGCCGCTCCGGTGTTATGTCTTAATGTCCAGCTGAACATTGGCATAACATCAACAACCTGGAACATTTGTAATGAGGCGCTGGCAATATACTTTGTTAACTGATCAAGTATAACCACAACGACTGCAAGCCAAATCCATTTTAACATTTCACTTAATCCCGGCTATTATGCGTGTAATCGCTCTTCACCATCACCATCAACATTATCAATGCAACG
>JAOUOK010000300.1 GCA_029880425.1 Gammaproteobacteria bacterium | reverse complement strand
CACGTTACGCCTGTTAACAGCGGCCATTAAACAAATTGAAGTGGATCAACGTATTGAACTCAATGATGACCAGGTCATTGCGGTACTGGAAAAAATGCTCAAGCAGCGTAAAGACAGTATTGAACAATATGAAAAAGCCGGTCGTACTGAACTTGCTGAAGTTGAAATCAAGGAAGTGGCTATCCTTAAAGAATTCATGCCTGAGCAACTCTCCGATGCTGAGATTGATAGCATGATTAGTGAAGCCATCACTGAAACCGGTGCCAGCGCTATGAAGGACATGGGCAAGGTTATGGGTATTCTCAAACCTAAACTTGCCGGCAAAGCAGATATGGGTGCAGTAAGCGGTAAAATTAAAGCCAAACTTTCTTAAGATTTAATTTCTTACCTTCCTGCCAGGCAACTCCAGTTTTTCCTTTTTAAATTTTCATTAAAAATAAAAATCTTTATTTTTTATAAATAAAATTAAATTTTTTCACTTTGAATTTTCAGATGGAATTATTCTAAGTCTAAATTCAAAATATAATTTTTTTATTCACTTCAGAACACTTCAAAAAATAAATCTCAAACTTGATTAAGATCAAGAACACATACCCTAGTTAAAAGATAAAGTACCTGCTCGCAATTAAAAGCCTCTATTTCCGATTTTATAACCGGATAACACACTCTGTTACATAAATTTAAAATTGGACGTTTCACCCAATTAATGAAATGATTTTATCAAACTACGTAAATACTTTTGGCCAGTCGATGTTAGATAAGCATCAACAACGCGTGCATAAAATTGCGATCGATGCTGACTTTACCTGTCCAAATCGTGACGGCACAATTGGTCGTGGTGGTTGCACATTTTGTAATAATGTTTCTTTTAGTCCTAACGGACGTCAGCCTGCACCACTTAACCAGCAAATTGATGCAGGGAAAAAAGTATTAATCAAACGCACCCGTGCGAAAAAATACCTGGCCTATTTCCAGGCTTATACCAACACCTATGCCGATATTAATATCTTAAAAAATTTATATGACAGCGCTTTGGCTGAACAAAACGTCATTGGTTTGTGCATAGGTACACGACCTGATTGTGTACCTGCGGCTGTTTTAGATCTGCTTACCTCATACCAGGACCAGGGTTATGAAGTCTGGTTAGAGCTTGGCTTGCAATCGAGTTATGACAAAACATTAGAACGTGTAAACCGCGGTCATGACTATGCAACGTATTGTAAAGCCATTAAAGAGGCACATAGTCGACAGTTATCAGTCTGTACACATTTAATCATTGGTTTACCCGGTGAAGATAACTCTCATGCAAAGATCAGTTTATTACGCGTGTTAGAACAGGGTGTCGAAGGTTTAAAACTACATCCCTTGCATGTAGTGAAAGGTACCCAGCTAGCAAATGAATGGCGCCGCGGAGAATACCAGGCGCTAAGCATGCATGAATACATTAATACTGTTGCTGACCTGGTTGCCTTAACCCCAAAAGAAATTATCTTTCATCGCCTCACCGGAACCGCACAAAAAAATATCCTGCTGGCACCTGAATGGTGTTCACAAAAATGGAATGTCTTAAACGGTATTACTGCTGAACTTCGGCAACGTGGACATCGCCAGGGAATTGAATACGGAGCACAAAGTACATGGTCGCTGTAAAAAATAAAATTGAACTTGTATGCCCGGCAGGAAGCCTGCCTGCTTTACGGGCTGCCGTTGATAATGGTGCCGATGCTGTTTATATCGGCTTTCGTGATGCTACCAATGCGCGAAACTTTCCGGGTTTAAATTTTAGCATTGAAGAAGCTGAAACAGGGATTAAGTATGCACACGAAAAAAATGCAAAAGTGTTACTTGCATTAAATACTTTTCCACAACCGGCTGACTGGTCGCTATGGACCAACGCGATTGATAATGCGGCTAAACTTGGTGTTGATGCCGTAATACTCGCGGATCCTGGCTTGATGCGTTATGCCACGCGCAATTATCCCGACTTACGTTTACATCTCTCGGTACAGGGTTCTGCCACCAATAAACATGCCATCGGTTTTTTTAAAGACAACTTTAATATTCAACGGATTGTTTTACCGCGCGTATTATCACTCACCCAGGTACAAAATATTATTAACAACAGCCCGGTCGAAGTTGAAGTGTTTGGCTTTGGCAGTCTTTGCGTCATGGTTGAAGGTCGCTGTGTTTTATCTTCTTACGTCACCGGTGAATCACCTAACTCCTGTGGTGTATGTTCACCGGCTAAAGCGGTTAAATGGGAAGAAACGCCAACAGGAAGACAATCACGCTTAAACGGGGTATTAATTGATAGCTATGGTAAAAATGAAAACGCCGGTTACCCTACTTTATGTAAAGGCCGTTTCCAGGTTGGTGATGATACTTTTTACGCCATAGAAGAACCGACCAGTTTAAATACCCTGCCTATCCTGCCTGACATTATTAAAATGGGTGTTGCCGCGATTAAAGTTGAAGGTCGTCAGCGCAGTCCTTCCTATGTTGCACAGGTCACGAAAATCTTACGCGCAGCAATTGATTCCTGCCAGGCTGATCCGGAAAACTTCACACCGGATAATAAATGGATTGAAGGACTGGATCATGTCTCGGAAGGCAACTCACATACCCTCGGCGCTTACCATCGCCCATGGCAATAATTCTTACATTATCTTTAGTTATAAATTAAGAGCAAGCATATGAAACTCTCACTCGGTCCCCTGCAATACTTTTGGTCTAAAGAGAAAGTCTTTTCTTTTTACGAAGACATCGCAAGACTTCCTGTTGATATTGTCTACCTGGGTGAAGTCGTTTGTTCTAAAAGACGACAACTAAATTTAAATGACTGGTTAGAGATTGCCGATAAACTTAGTGCCGCGGGTAAAGAAGTGATTCTTTCCACCATGACCTTACTGGTGGCAGATTCCGAACTTTCACAACTTAACAAGATTTGCAGTAATGAAAGCTATGCCGTTGAAGCGAATGATACCTCGGCTTTACACCTGCTTAGTGGAAAAACCGGTTTTGTAGCAGGCCCCAATATTAATATGTATAACGCCGAAACCCTGGCGGTGTTACATGATACCGGTGCCCGGCGCTGGGTCATGCCGATTGAACTGTCTGAAAAAACACTAATCGATTTACAAAAAGAAAAACCAGCAGAACTTGAAACCGAAGTATTTGTTTACGGCAATATCCCGCTATCATTTTCTGCGCGTTGTTTTACCGCGCGCGCCTTTAACATTCCTAAAGACAATTGCGAATTCAAATGTGACCAGTTTGACAGGGGTATGCCGTTAAACACGCAGGACCAGCAACAACTCTTTTTAATCAACGGTATCCAGTTACAATCAGGTGTACCCTGTAACCTGTTATCGGTTGTTGAAAGACTACGTGAACTGAAGATAGATGTATTACGTATCTCACCACAGGATGAAAACATGGATGTCATTATTAATACTTTTAGA
>JAOUOK010000299.1 GCA_029880425.1 Gammaproteobacteria bacterium | reverse complement strand
GCCCAGACCGCCGCCCATCGGCAGGATTTTATCAACCGCAATATCCACGCCCAGTGAAGTCGCGCAATATTTTTGCAAACAGCTGGCCGCCTTAACAACCAGGTCCTCTTCTGCCGCTACACCTTCGAGCTCAGAGATCCGGTTTATCGCACCATCTTCACGAAGCGTTAAAGAAATCGTATCCGCATAATCAAGAAACTGGAAAACCGTTTGCAACAGGTGATAGCCATCCTCACGTTGGCCTGTGATATGCAAAAACAGGTTTAATTTAGCCGGTGCAGAAACCGTAATTTGTTTATTCATATTTTAAAATCAAAAGCTTTCTACCACATAGATGACAGAGGCACGCAAGGGTTTGTAATTCATATTTTACCTCTGTGTACCTTCGTGTCCCCCGTGTTCAATTGTTTTATATTTTCGGCATCCAGATACCAATTTTTAAAATCCCATTTTCAATCATGTGTTCGGGCACAGCGAGGTTTTGTTGTTCATGGTGACCACTGTCTTTCATTATACGTCCTGCCGCGTCATATTTAGCCCCGTAACACGGCTCGGTAAAACGTCCTTTCTCATCACTTTTTAATAGACTAACCTGGCAGTTACGTTTGTTTTCCCGGGGAATAAATACAAAGTACCTCGGGTTCATCGACCGCTGCCTGGTTTTTAGTGCTTCAGGTTGATCACTTTTATCTGAACGGGCATCACGCAGTATCATTTCAGGCTTGTTTAAGGATTGTATGTCTGCCGACGTTCTGAAATAAACCCAGGCATGACCACCTGCCCAGGCTAGTGTTTTTATTTTACCTTCAACAAGTTCAGAAACAGGTACACTCATCACCCAACGTGAATTGGAAGACTTTTTTTCATCAAGGCTGTTTGATGAAAAGCTTGAAATTAAAGCATAAGAAAAAAATCCCAGTCCAATCAAAACAAGCATTTTCATTAAACCGGCTAATAGCTGGCGACGCTTAAGCGATGATTGTGAAGCAACTTCAGGCATGATTTAGCTCACACGTCTTTACCGGACTTGGTCAGGTTATCTTTACTGGTTACGTTATCTTTAAGCTCCCATTCATCAATAAAGATTTTTACCTTTAAATTAAAACCATCAATAAATATTTTCTGTGGTAACTCATGTTCTTTAACATAAATATATTTTTTATAACGAATATTCCAGTCACTTTGTCTTAGCTCCGCCAAACGACCAAAAGCATCAAGCCGTTGATTATCAACTTTAACATTCCAGTCCGGAATACCGTTAATCCAGTACAACAGGCTTTTTACCGGGATTTGTAACCCGGTCACTTCCTGTAACAAACGATCAGGACTATCGGCATAAAAATAATTCTGCTCGGCATCAACCAGCAGCACATTTCCTTTTGAACCTGTTAATTGTGTATGCCCCGTACCAAAGGGCCCGGAAAGATCAAGAACATACATGTCACCATGACGTTGCCACTTCAGGTTCATATGCCATGATTCATCTCCATTAATCAGCGCAAGACGTCCATTGATCACCCAGTGATTAATGCCTGATAAAACCGTTTTGCGCTGTTCCCATTTCTTATCGGGGTCTGCAACTGATTTATGTGGAGGTGTTGTACTACAGCCTGCGACAGATATCGCAAGCAGCAGGAAGAGTATAAGTTTCATTCAGTAAATTTTTGCATTACATTTAATAACAGGTCGTCGTTAGGTGCATGTTGTAACGCAGCATTCCAGACTTCCTGTGCAGCGGCATGATCACCCGCAACCCATAGCACTTCACCAAGATGTGCGGCGATTTCCGCATCTTTTAACTTGGCAAATGCACGTTTAAGATATTTTAAAGCTTCATCATATTTACCCAAACGGTAATAAGCCCAGCCCATGCTGTCATGAATAGCGGGATCATCAGGTTCAAGTTCTAATGCTTTCTTGACATACTCCAGCCCTTCTTCAACCCGCTGGGTTTTATCAATTAAGGTATAACCCAGTGCATTTAATGCCTGTGCATTTTTGGGTTCACGTTTAACGATACTTTGTAAATCTTTTATCGCTAAATCAATTTTACCCAGTTTCTCTGCAGTTAATGCACGTGCATATAACAGGCGGTTGTTATCCGTCAGGTCTTTTAATGCATCACTATACAGTTTAAAAGCTTCTTTATATTTTTTAACCGAGTTAAGTATCTCGCCTTCAGTAATATAAACACGCAGTTCTTTATCTAAAGAGTCCGGGCTCATATTTTGTAAAAGACGACGCGCCTCTTTTACCTTTCCCTGTTTAGCCAGGATTTGCGCAATCCGTAACTGTGCCTCAAAGCGATACTGACTGTGGCTAATCTGTTGATAAGCCTTAATCGCTTTATCAAGCTTATTTTGTAACTCATAGCTTTGAGCAATATAGTACTGAGATTCAATAACCCGCTGTTTATCTTTAAGCAGCCGGGCAAAATATTTAGCTGCTTGTTTGGGTTTATTCATTTGCAGGGTAAGTAAACCTAAAGCATAACGAGCTTCATGCTGATGTTTTTCATCATCAGTTAAATAAGAAAATTGATTTGCTGCTTCACTGAATTGCTTTGCATCCACCAGGTTACGCGCATAAAACATTCTTAACTTTGCATTACCCGGGTAGTCTTCAATTGTTTTCCTTAACACTTCAATAGCATGGGCTTTGTAACCCTGCCGTACAAGAATATTTGACTGTAAAACATGTGCTTCAGTCCATTCTGGTTGCAACGCAATAACTTTTTTAACCACTCTTACCGCGTCATCAAGGTTACCTACCAGGTAAGCAAGCTGGGCATAGGCATATAGCGCATTAGGATTATTCTTGCGGTTTTCTAAAAGTTTTTTCATGACCGCAAGTGCGGCTTGTTTATCCCTTTCTTTACTTAACAAGGTTGTGATCAGGATAAAGCCCTGTCGTTCGCTATGTTTCCCGTTGTTAAGGACATATTCAAAATGCCCGGCCGCTTCATTTGTCTTACCAACGCGAACCAGTAAGGCTGCCAGAACCTGGCGTGCTTCAAGATTTTCAGGCTCTAACTCGTGCCACAAATCTGCCGCGGCGATAGCGCGTTTATCATCACGGGCATAATAGGCTATACGGGTGGCTTGTTGAGCAACACGCGGATCCCGGGTGATTTCAGCTGCCTTGGTATATAACGCGGACGAGAGTCCTATTTGACCACGCTGAGCAGCAATTTCTGCCGAAAACAGGTAATACAAAACCTCGCTTGAAAGTCCGGCCTTAGACTCATCTTTGCTGGCTTGCGCGAGTGCCTGCTCTTCTTGCTCAGAAGAACTGGCCTGGGATGGTTGTGAAACCTGGGGGCCTGTTGTTTTTTTATTCGTGGCTTTTTTTACCGCAGTTTTACTTTTTTCTGCCGATTTTTGGCTGACATCGTTCGAATGCGGTGTCGAACAGCCTGCCTGTAGCGAAAAAAAACCCGCTAAAATTACTAAACGAGTGAAATTTTGTCTTTTCTTCATCATCTTAT
>JAOUOK010000298.1 GCA_029880425.1 Gammaproteobacteria bacterium | reverse complement strand
AGGACCGGAGTGGACGTTCCTCTGGTGTTCCGGTTGTCACGCCAGTGGCATTGCCGGGTAGCTATGAACGGAAGGGATAACCGCTGAAAGCATCTAAGCGGGAAGCCCCCCATAAGATGAGATCTCACTAGTGACTTGATCACTCTGTAGGGCCGTTGAAGACTACAACGTTGATAGGTTGGGTGTGGAAGCGCAGTAATGTGTGAAGCTAACCAATACTAATTGCCCGTGAGGCTTGACCATATAACACCCAAACAGTTTGGGTTATATTTAAACTAAGAAATTTAATAGTTGGTTGAGTATTTTATGAAACATGATTGTATGCAATCAAAAATACTGTACTAAGTAACAACTCATTCACCGAATTTTGATTAGTGTTATTTAATAACATTAGTTAGCCAGTTTGCTTGGCGGCAATGGCAAGTAGGACCCACCCGATCCCATCCCGAACTCGGAAGTGAAACTGCTTAGCGCCGATGATAGTGTGGGGTTTCCCCATGTGAAAGTAGGTCACTGCCAGGCTTTATTTTAGAAACCCCATTCAGGAAACTGGATGGGGTTTCGTCTTTATACGACTTGCAAAATTCATTGCCTGGCAGTATCTGAATTTTATTGTAGGTCTCCCATCAGGGGATATGCATCTCCGATGCAAAACTGCCAGGCTTTTTATTCTAAAAACCCCCGGTTGCGTAAGCAGCTGGGGGTTTTTCTTTTAAGGAAGCAGTTAATGTCCTCAGCCCAGTTTGTTATATCGACTTCTTATTTCAACTTGTTCGTGACCTTCACTGCAACTAGCCATCCGAGGCTAAAACTGGATGGGGGATTTTTTTTTGTCTCTCTGTTAAAGTCAGTATTCCCCGCCCTGCACTTAAGTGTATTGTTTTGTCCTGGAATTAATTTATATAGATTTAGAGTTCAACAATGAAGATCAAGAAAAATATTAATGAACTAAGCTTAGGTATGTACGTCTGTGATTTAGATCGACCTTGGATAGAATCATCTTTTCTTTTCCAGGGATTTGAGATCCATACTGAAGCTGAAATTCAGAAGCTTAGCAATGAGTGTAAGTTTGTCTATGTTGATACAGAAAAATCTTCAGCACATGATAAATCCCTGCAGGGACACATAACGAAAAATAATATTTCGCAGGCACTCGAGTTTGTTGACACGGTTATTTTGAATGTCAATGATATGTATGATGATACTTTTAGCGAAGATCTGGAAAAGGCCAAAATATTACATAACTCTACTCAAGATTATATTGAACAAGCATTTACCGTACTTCGTAACGGTGGTGAGCTTGATGTAGATAAAGCAAAAGAAGCAGTCGGTGATCTTGTTGAACAAGTTATGCAAAACCCGGATGCGTTAGTATGGTTAACTCAATTAAAAGAAAAAGATAAATATACGGCTGTGCATTCGGTAAACGTCTGTATCCTGTCATTAACATTTGGAAGAGAATTAAAGTTAACTGAAGCAGAATTAAATATACTAGGGCTTGGTGCATTACTTTTTGATATTGGTAAAAGCAGGATTACAGATGAAATCCTTAAAAAGACTGATTCATTGAATCAAAATGAATTATTGTTAATGAAAGCACATTCTTACCTGGGTTATGCCATGCTCGAAGAAAGCAAGAACATTCCCAAAGAAGTTCTTGATATCGTATTAAATCATCACGAACGTTTAAACGGTATGGGATATCCTAATTGTCGTAAAGGAAGTGAAATAAGCCGTTATACCCGTATAGTTTCGATTGTGGATACCTTTGATGCGATGATAAGTGATCGTTGTTATAAAGATGCATTTCAACCTCAACATGCTCTAAATGAATTATATAATATGGCACCTTATGAACTTGATCAGGATTTAATTGAGGCATTTATTAAGTGTATTGGAATCTACCCGGTTGGAAGTATTGTTGAGTTAAATACGGGGCATACCGGCGTTGTAGTTAAGCTTAGTGAGATGCACAAGCTAAAACCGGTTGTAGGCCTCGTATTAAACAGGAAACACGAGCCATACGAGGTCATAAGGTTCCTGAATTTGTCGAGTGCTATATGGCAAAAGAGCAGTGGAGATAAGGTTGAGATTACAAAAATTCTTGAGCCACATGCTTACAATATTGATGTTCGTGAAGTTATTAAAAAAATTGTTGATATCTGATGGTTACACCACAAAATCTTTTACAGGTTCTTGCTGATGGTAAATATCATTCTGGTTCTGAGCTTGGCCAGGTATTTGGTGTTAGTCGGGCAGCTATCTGGAAGGTAATTCAGAAAATCGAAGATAGCCTTGGTTTAACAATTTTTGCTGTTAAAGGTAAAGGTTATCGCTTAAATCAACCATTAGAATTATTAGATAAAAATATTATTTTAAGTAACTTATCTGAAGCGACATCATCTCAAATC
Source organism: Gammaproteobacteria bacterium (assembly GCA_029880425.1). GTDB lineage: Bacteria > Pseudomonadota > Gammaproteobacteria > UBA6429 > Thiohalophilaceae > JAGLTQ01. Next base: position 1,080 of record JAOUOK010000298.1, on the reverse strand, counting down.
AGTCAATTAGAAATATTATTTGATGTCGATTCAACTAATCATTATTTAAACAGTAAAAGTCTTGATGGGGCACTTACGGCATCTGTTGTTGTTGCAGAGCATCAAACAAATGGCCAGGGGAGACGGGGAAGAACATGGGTGTCTCCTTTTGGCGGCAATTTATATTTATCATTATTGTGGCGTTTTCCACAAGGGCCAGCCCAACTCGGCTGTCTGGGCCTGGCTATTGCCGTTGCCATTGTTCGTGTATTACATCAAATGGGTGTTAAGGATGCAGGGGTGAAGTGGCCCAATGATATTTACTGGCATGACAAAAAGCTTGCCGGCATATTACTGGAAATGCGTGGAGAGTCTTCCGGGCCCAGTGCCGTTGTTATTGGTATAGGAGCAAATATCGCAATGCCAGTAAGTAACTCTGATCCTATTGATAAAATTGATCAGCCATGGATAGATCTTGAATCAATATTAAAAGAAAAAGTTGAGCGTAATCATTTTACAGCATTAATTATTGACGAAGTATTTAAGGTCGTAAGGGTTTTTCCGCAGCAACAAAAAGAATTACTTGATGAATGGCAGGCAATGGATGTATTAAAAGGACAACCGATAGAAGTAAACTTTCCGGATAAGGTACTTGTTGGCACTGCATCAGGGATTAACCACGATGGAGCGTTACGTTTACAGTGTGGTGGTAAAGAAGTCATTTGCCACTCCGGTGAAGTGAGTATTCGTCGTGGCTAAGAATTTACTTATTGATATTGGAAATACCTCTGTAAAATGGGCAACAAGTGATGTGGCTCGTAGTAGCCTGACCATGCATCAGCAACAATACCCTGATTCGTTAAACGAGACATTCTTTACAGGGTTATGGGATAAAGAAAGTAAGCCCGAAAAAGTGCTGGTTTCTTGTGTTGCAGGCAAATATGTCTGGCAAACATTAGATGCGGCTATCCAGTCTTTGTGGGACATTAAGGCACAACGAGTATTATCTCAAGCGGTCGGTTGCGGTGTTATCAATGCTTATAGCCACCCGTCAGATCTTGGTAGTGATCGTTGGTGTGCCTTAGTCGGTGCTTTTCATGC
>JAOUOK010000297.1 GCA_029880425.1 Gammaproteobacteria bacterium | reverse complement strand
AGTCATATGCTGTTTATCAAAGACGTAAAATAAAGAAACAACGAGATCAACAATTTAAAGTTACGGCTCAACGCCAGGAAATAAAACGTAAGCCCCCGGTTATTAAGGCACCACCACAACCTATCCAGGAAAGTAAGCGGGTTCAGCAGGAAAAGCAGGCTTCACTATTTGTTGCTGAATCGGACGGTTCATTACCTTCGCTATCACTACTTGATTCAGCGACACCCAATAAACACATGCTTTCTGAAGAAGCACTCAAAGCTATTTCGCAAACAGTTGAAATGAAGCTGCAGGATTTTGGTATAGATGTACAGGTTGAAGCGGTACATCCGGGTCCGGTTATTACCCGGTTTGAATTACAGCCTGCCGCGGGTACAAAAGTAAGCCAGATTTCAAACCTGGCAAAAGACCTGGCACGTTCCCTCTCTGCAATCAGTGTACGTATTGTTGAAGTTATTCCTGGCAAAACAACTATCGGCCTGGAAATACCAAATGAACACAGGGAAACAGTTCGCTTAAGTGAAATTATTAGCTCAAAAGCGTTTGCAGATGCAAAATCACCCTTAACACTTGCACTGGGTAAAGATATTAATGGTGTTCCTTCAGTCGCAGATTTGGCAAAAATGCCTCACTTACTTGTTGCAGGTACAACAGGTGCGGGTAAGTCTGTTGCATTAAACGCGATGATCTTGAGTTTACTTTATAACTCTAAGCCAAATGATGTACGCATGATCATGATCGATCCCAAGATGCTGGAACTTTCTATCTACGATGGTATTCCACATCTGCTGGCGCCCGTTGTTACGGATATGAAAGAAGCGGCTAATGCATTACGTTGGTGTGTTGTTGAAATGGATATGCGTTATAAGTTAATGGCGAGTTTAAAAGTCCGGAATATCACGGGCTTTAATAAGAAAGTCAATGATGCCATTAAGGCTAAACAGCCTATTAAAGATCCTTTTCATCCTGCTGATTCAGAATTGCCAGCAGCAGATTTGCAACCTCTGCCATATATCGTTGTCGTAGTAGATGAGTTAGCTGACATGATGATGGTGGTAGGTAAAAAAGTTGAAGAACTGATTGCACGCTTAGCACAAAAAGCCCGTGCTTCAGGTATACACCTTGTACTTGCTACACAACGTCCATCAGTTGATGTATTAACGGGGTTAATAAAATCCAATATACCTACGCGAATTGCTTTCCAGGTTTCGTCGCGGGTTGATTCGAGAACCATACTTGATCAAATGGGAGCAGAACAATTATTGGGGCATGGTGATATGTTGTACATGCCACCGGGTACTGCAATTCCAACCCGGATACATGGTGCTTTTGTTGATGATCATGAAGTGAATAACGTAGTCGACAGTTTAAAGAAAAGTGGTAAACCTCAATATATCGAGGAAGTCACAACAGGTCCAAAAAATGATAATGCTATGCCGGGTTATAATGATGATGATGAGGGTGATGCACTCTATGATGATGCCGTGCGTATTGTTACAGAAACGCGTAAAGCATCAATTTCAGGTGTGCAACGGCGTTTAAAAATCGGGTATAACCGCGCTGCGCGTATGATTGAAGCCATGGAGCTTGCCGGAATAGTCGGGCCAGCTGAATCAAATGGCAGCCGTGAAGTTCTGGCACCACCGCCACCAAAAGATTAAACAGTTAGAAGATTTAACAGTTAGAAGGTAAAATTCATGCTTAAAAGATTTATATTAGTTTGTACTTTTGTTTTTATAAGCGTGCAAGGTTATGCCAGTGAACTAACCAATTACCTGAGCAATCTTCATACTTTCCAGGCACAGTTTACCCAGACTGTTTTCACAGCAAATAATAATGAAAAACAAAAAAGCAATGGATACATTGCAGTTAAAAGCCCGGATAAGTTTTATCTGGAGTATAGCGAACCCTATAAATTGATCTATGTTGCCGATGGCAAAAAACTCTGGAGTTATGATGCTGACCTTGAACAGGTAGTGGTTAAAAACCAGCAAGGTTTATTAATTGATACGCCAGCCATGTTACTTGGCAACCCTGGAGACTTAACCCGCTCATACAAAATTGAAAAAACAGGTATGTCAGATGGTTGGCTCTGGTTTGAACTCATACCTAAAAAAGAGAATTCAAACTTTGCAAAAGTCAGCCTGGCTTTTGCAGAGACTAAACTGATTGCAATGGAAATGCAGGATAATTTTGGTCAAACCACGCGCCTTGAATTTAATAATGTCGTTAAAAATCCCGTCTTAGCCTCTAACCAGTTTATCTTTACACCACCTGATGGTGTAGATGTGATTGGACAGTAAATAGTGACCTGTTAGTTAACCATTTTAATGAAACAGGAAACGGATCTATTTCCCCCTAATGAACACAGTGAGTGGCAACCACTTGCTGATCGCATGCGTCCACAACACCTCGATGAAGTGATAGGACAAGGACATCTGCTGGGAAAAGAAAAACCACTTCGTACCGCTATTGAAAATGGAAAACTTCATTCATTAATATTTTGGGGACCACCAGGAACAGGAAAGACGACCCTGTCACGTATGATTGCAAATTATTGCGATGCAGAATTTATCAGTTTATCTGCTGTTTTATCCGGAGTTAAAGATATCAGGGCGGCAGTTGCGAGCGCACAGCAGTATCAACAACAGGGTAAACCAAGTATTTTATTTGTCGATGAGGTTCATCGCTTTAATAAATCACAACAAGATGCATTTTTACCCTATGTAGAAGATGGCACGATTACATTCATCGGTGCCACGACCGAGAATCCTTCGTTTGAATTAAATAATGCATTGCTTTCACGGGCACGTGTCTATGTTTTAAAGTCATTAACTGAAAATGATATTACCGTAGTTCTAAAACGTGCCTTGCAGGACTCTGAGAAAGGTCTGGGTAATAAAAACCTTAATGCTGATGACGAGGCCCTGGTGCTGCTTGGCCAGGTTGCTGATGGTGATGCACGGCGGGCGCTGAATTTATTAGAAATAGCCAGTGACTTAACTGAAGATAATTCAATTACCATCGAAACCATTAAAAATATTTCAGGTGAACATTTTCGTCGCTTTGATAATCATGGGGAAGCGTTTTACGATCAAATTTCGGCTTTACACAAATCTGTGCGTGGCTCTGCTCCCGATGCGGCTTTATACTGGCTGGTACGGATGCTGGATGGCGGTTGTGATCCACTTTATATCGCTCGTCGCGTCGTGCGAATGGCCAGTGAAGATATTGGCAATGCAGATCCACGTGCACTTACACTGGCAATGCAAGCCTGGGATGTATTAGAGCGTTTAGGAAGTCCAGAAGGCGAATTGGCGCTTGCCCAGGCTGTACTCTACCTGGCAAGTGCAGCAAAAAGTAACGCGGTTTACAATGCATATAATGATGCCCGCGCTGATGTTAAAGACCATCCATCTGCCGAGGTACCAATACATCTTCGGAATTCGCCTACCAGGTTAATGAAAGAGTTGGGTTACGGTAAAGAATACCGTTATGCGCAC
>JAOUOK010000296.1 GCA_029880425.1 Gammaproteobacteria bacterium | reverse complement strand
TCGATTGTAATCTTTTAGATTAGCTGGAAATTTTAATTATTGACAGTTACAAACGTAGCTGGGTGTTTCTTAGTGTAAAAAATTTAAATTACCTGGTATAGATTTGTGTTAACCAGATAAAAGTTTGTTGCTGATAGACTTTCTTAAACCCAGCATCCAGTATCCAGGTTTCAATCTCTTCAGGGTCATGCACAAAAGCACGAAAATCTGAGCCACTTAATTTCAGGAAAAAAGCCATAATCTCTATCACGACTTTGATAAACCAGCGCTTGCGTGGGTAAGTTAAAGCATAAATGCGTTTTGTCTTTGCCGTGGAATGATTTACCAGTAACTCGGCATGCGGGTAACAACAGACTACCTTATCAAGAATAGTCACATCGGCGGGATCAACATGATCGAGTAACTCGATAAAATCACCCTGGATATATTCAGTACGATCTGAAAGATTTTTTTCTCTTGCCCAGTCCTTGGCTTCCTTGAGCATGTCTGGTGCCAGGTCGATTCCTGTTGCAGATCTTGCACCGTGCTCAAGTAGCCATTGATGCAAATAACCCACACCACTCCCCACTTCCAGCAGAGTAGCATCTTTATAACCGGCTTGTTCTAAACCATGTACTAACTGTTGTTGTGAAGGCTCAAAACCATGCCTGCTAAAACGGCGACGATAACTACGTGCAAAAAATGAAAATATTCTTCCGCCTGATTTTGAATGTGGGCAACAGCAACTCATTATTTATCTCATTTTTTTAAAGGGAGTCTATTTATTCACTTTTCCTGTTTAACCAAAGAAAAAATAAAACAAGATGAATAACCGTAAAAACCAATAACGCACTGAAAATTGAAATTATAGCGATCTCGATGCCATAGAAAAAATAAAAACCAAGGCCAATCAGCCCCGTCACAACAAGTGTTACAATAACGATGTTTTTAATTACCTTAACACCCGCATCACTCATATAAAGACCCTGTCTTTATCAAAAACAATAAAAACTTTAACTGTTTTTTTCCATCCACTTTATAGATAAAGCAGTTCCACTAAACATGCCGGCAAACGCGAGCATGGATTCAAAAGATAAGGTTGAAATACCGGTTAAACCCTGGCCAACATTACAACCATAGGCCATGATGCCGCCGATACCCATTAAGCCACCGCCCAGTATTGCAAACTTATAGGCTCCCGGTTTTGGGGCTTCAAGTTTAAAACGACCCGTAGCTAATGCAAATATTAATGCAGTTACAGAAATGCCAATAACAAATGAAATAGCAAAAGATAAGGCCGGTGTTTTTCCTGTTAAAAGAATATAACCAAACCGTGCTAACGGTCCTGAAACGGTAATAGCTGAAGGTTTTATTGGATCAAATTCATCCTGTGCTAACACGCCCGTGATATACCAGCCACATACAACTAATGCACCTATAACCACTCCACCAACAACCATTGACTTGGCTTGCGGGTTCCAGTTTTTAATCATGTAAGCGGCCATTAAGGCAATAATAATAACCGCGGGCAACCACTGTGGCATGCCAAGTATTGCTGCAATGGATGCATCACCGGTTAAATCTATTGCCGTGTTGCCCGTTAATCCTAAGCGTATATTTTCTAAAAAACCAAACTGTGCTGATGCAGCCAGTAACATGAAAAACAGTAAAGCAATAATGGCATGTAAACTTCCTTCTGCTGATCGTATTAATGTACGTGTTGCACAGCCACCGGCAAGCACCCCACCAATGCCAAAAATAATTCCACCCACGCTTGCACCAAGCCAGTCAAGTTGTGAATTACGATAAGAAGAATCTGCAACAGCGACTATTTCAGTTAGTTCGAGAAGTTGTGTCCCACTTATGGCAACAATCAGGGCTGCCATAAACGCAAGCACCTGGCGGTTATCTCTTATTAATAACAAATTACCTGTCGCTGCAACCAGGCATAAACGGTGGTACTGAACGATTAACCCAAATATTGTACCAACAGCTAAACCACCGCCCACTAACCACAGATTAAGACCTTCCATTACACACCCCAAGTTATGAATATTGTATTTTCTATAAATAATATTAACGAATGTATACTGGCTTTAATAGTTTAAAACTTACTTTATAGCTTTTCGCATAAAGTAGATGAAAATTGCACCCAACAAAACAAAAGGAAGGCTAAGCCATTGCCCCATATTTAATCCCAGTAAGGGTTCAAACGATTCCTGAGGGATCTTAATAAACTCGATAAAAAAGCGTGACCCAAAAATAATCAACATTAATAAACTAATTAATAAGCCTGGTCTTAACTCCTTGCCATATTTTTTATACAAGGAGAACAGCAAGATAAATAAAAATAAGTAAACCATGGCTTCGTAGAGTTGTGCTGGATGACGCGGTAAATCATCAACCCTTGAAAACACAATTGCCCAGGGCTGCGTGCTGGGTAGACCGATAATTTCAGAATTAAAGAAATTACCAAGTCGAATAAAAAAAGATCCCAGCGCTACCGGTATTGTCATTCGATCCAGCAACCAGATAAAACTAATTTCATCAGTTTGCCTTGCATAAACATAGATAGCGATGATCATACCGACAGTACCACCATGACTTGCCAGACCACCCTCCCATATTTTTATAATCTCCAGTGGATTAGCAAGGTAATAAGCAGGATCATAAAACAGGCAATGACCTATTCGCGCACCGAGTACCGCACCGAGTACCATGTAAACAAATATCCTGTCCAGCGACTGGTATGTTTTCTCTTCACGTTCATAAACCCAGCGCATAACCTGGAAGCCAAGAAAAAAACCGCTCGCAAAAAATACGCCGTACCAGGCAATAGAAATACTGCCTGAAGAAAACAGTACAGGGCTAACATTCCAGGTAAAGTATTCCACCAAAGTAAGATCCTTTTAATCTACCAAGGATGCCAGGGCATCATTTATTTTTTGTAGTTTATCTTTATCACCACCGCGGTCAGGATGATGCTGCATAACAAGTTTACGATATTTCTGTTTTATGGTTTTATTATCAACCGGATCTTTTAATCCTAGTTCCGCAAGTGCAGTTTCCCTTCTGTCGAAACTATTAAACTTATTCCAGAAAGAAGCCAGCATATCGTAAACATCATCTTCAGATGTTTCTTCCAGGTTTTTTAAGTCAAGGTAATAAGATCTTACCTTGTCTTCCTGCTCTAACGTATATTCACCCTGCTGGTAAGGCAACAGTTCAATTTTTAATGTGTTGATATTCAATACATACTGTTGTTTTTCCAAAAAGATATCACGTAATAAATATAATGTATGAAATAAAAAGAAATGGGCCTGAAAAAGTTCGTGGGGCATAGCGGGCGAAGATAAAAAATCAAAATAACCTAAAACTTTCAGGTTTTGTATCAGTTCATATTCACCGATGCCATCCGGCTTTTTTTCTAATTCTTTTTGTAATGCAAAAATGAATTCTTCTGGAATATCTGATGTTTTATTCTGCATAAATATCTACTATAAAAAAGGGTGCTTTCGCACCCTTTATATTTATTAAGCATCATAA
>JAOUOK010000295.1 GCA_029880425.1 Gammaproteobacteria bacterium | reverse complement strand
AGCTGTTCCACTTCGCGCGAGGAAGCACCCGGGAAAGGAATAAAAACATTAGCAAAGGTCACATTGATTTGCGGTTCTTCTTCACGCGGTGTCACCATAACGGCAAACAGGCCGAGTAAAAAACCAATCAGTGCAAGTAACGGGGTAATTTCAGAAAGCAGGAATTTTTTCGCGATGCTTCCTGAAAGCCCGAGTTTACTATGATCGAGGTTATTGTTATCCCGTTCGGTCATGAGTTACTCCTGCAATTTTAATTTCGCAGCCGACGCAACAGGATCAAGCATCACTTTTTCATTACGCTCAAGACCTGCAAGAATTTCATAACTGTCCGAGGCAGGGATATACGCCCCCACACGCACCTGGCGGAATGAAAGTTTATTCTCTTTATCTTTTACATATACCGCGCTGACTTCACTGCGCATGGCAACCGCTTTAGCCGGTACCAACAGGCTTTGCTTGGTGCTGTGAACAATAGCCACCTTGATAAACATACCGGGATAAATGCCGTAGTCACCTTTGGGTAATTCAGCACGCATCTGGAAAGTATGGTTCTTACTGTCGGCATAGGGACTGACGGTAATTTTAGTAACCGCCAGGCGATTGCCATCTTTTAGAATTGCCGTGGCCTTTTTTTGTTCCCTGACAACCTTAACCAGGTCCTGGGGTAAATCAACATTGGCACGTAAGGTTTCAAGTGATAAGCCGGTCATTAATGCCTGCCCCGGTTTTGCCAGTTCACCGATTTCAATATGGCGTTTCACCACGATGCCGCTGTAAGGTGCACGTACAATCGTGTTTTCCAGCGCTTCATTGGCCTGTTCAAGCCGGGCTTTTGCAGATTTATAACTGGCGCTGGCCCTGTCTAACGCAGTTTTGGCAACCAGTTTTTTAGAATAGATATCTTCTATACGTTTAAATTCAGACTCGGCTTCATCAAACGCAGCCTTAGCCACTTTATAAGACGCCATTTGATCCTTATTACGAAACTCAACCAGGATATCACCCTGCTTAACCGCATCATCAACATCGGCATTTAATTTCACCACGCGGCCCGAGGTTTGTGCCGATATCGTTGCCTGGTTTACCGCTTCAACAACTGCATCAAGCACGCGCTCTTCACCAATGTGCACATTTTTAGCAAAGGCCCAGTCTGCTTTTTCTTCTGCATGGCTAACAGCTGAAAAAGCTAGGGCTGTAAAAATAATGAAAGGGGATGCGAGGGAAGATGCCCGGTAAGATGCAAGGGAAGCCAAACCACGTAAGCTGAACATTATGATTTCTCCAAATATTCGTGTTTTACTTTTAACTGCAAAAAGTAACTAAAAAGTTATTTTAACCAGGGGTTGAGCTGCTCAATATCTTTAACAGACAAGGTGCCGGCAGCTAACTTAAGATTTAATGTTTCAAGTATATAATTATAGCGTGCCTGCGCGTAATCACGGCGGGCGCGGTAAAGTTCGCGTTGTGAATTTAAAACATCAACCGTGGTACGTGTGCCTACTTCAAAGCCTGCTTGTGTAGCTTCTAAAGCCACCAGGCTTGAAGCCAGTGCCTGTTGCAATGCTTTAACCTGGCTGATGTTAGCAATAACACTTAAGTAAGAATTACGTGTCTGGCGTTCAGTTGCGCGTTGTTGTTGCTCGAGTAATTCGCGTGCCTGTTCCAGGCGATAACTTGCTGCCCGTGTTTTAGAACTCACTAATCCACCCGAAAAAATAGGCACGTTTAGTTGTAATGAAATGGAGTTACTGGTTTTGTCAGTGTTGCTTAATCCTCCAGGTGTACCTGCACCATAACTGGTACTGGAATGACTCGCGGTTAAATCAAGCGTGGGGTAGTGCCCCGCTTTTTGTAATGACACTTCAGCACGTGCCGCGTCCACGCCATGTTGACTGGCAATAAGTAACGCGTTTTGATCTTTTGCTGTTTTAATCCATTGGGTTATGTCGGCCGGTTCAGGTGTAACCAATGGATGAGTGGTCGATAAGAAAGACAGCGAGGCATGATCCTGGTTAGTCATTTCTCTTAAAGTTTCATGACTAATCGCCAGGGTGTTCTCAGCAATAATGGCGCGGGCGACAGCCTGGTCATAACGTGCCTGGGCTTCATGCACATCGGTAATCGCGATCAGGCCAACGTTAAAGCGTTGCTGAGTTTGCTTAAGTTGTTGTTTGATTGATTTACGTTCTGCCCTGGCAAACTCGAGATCATCTCCCGCGGCCAGCACGGCAAAATATTGTTTCACCACGCGAATAATTAAATCCTGGCGGGCATAGTTAAAATTCGCTTTTGCCTGCGCAACCACCGCATCCGCCTGGTTCAGCCCGGCATAATTGGTATGGCGATAAATCGGTTGGGTCAGGTTAAGGCTATAGCCATCCGTTTTATAGTTATCTGTTGAGGTAGGAGTGGTGTCATCGTTGTCACTATAAAAAGCATTGGCCGTTACCGTCGGTAAAAAGCCCGCTATACCCTGGTTCCTGGATTCGAGCAGGGCCTTGTATTCCGCCTCGGCAGCACGAAACTGGGTATCACTCTGCACCGCCGCCTGGTAAACAGTCAGCAGGTCATCGGCAAATGATGAAAAACTTAATGAAGATAAAAGCGATATCGTCAATAAATTAATGCTGCGTTTATTCATAAATCTCTCCGTAATCCTTAATAGCGTCTCATTGATTTATCGACGTCTTGTGCCCACTGTTCAACGCCACCATCCAGGTTGGTAATGTTTTTATAACCCGCTTGTTCCATATAATACCCCATTTGCCGGCTACGAATCCCGTGATGGCAAATCATAATGATTTCCCTGTCATAACTAATTTCGTCCTCAAGATTCCCGAGTTCAGCCGCCAGTTCACCCATGGGAATCAGCACCGAGCCTTCGATATTGCAGTACTCAAACTCCCACGGTTCACGTACATCCAGTAGTAACGGCCCTGTATCGCCTTTACTTAAACCAGTATCGTTATTACTTAATTGAGATAAGTGCTCGTTTAATTGTAGCGGGCTCATATGGCGCATAAATGACCTTAATCAAGACTGGTTAAATTTAGGCCATAAAAAAAGCCTGTTAAGGAACAGGCTTTTTATAGAGCATTGTCTTCAGTAGTAAATTAAGACATGCCTACAAAGCAAACCGTTCCGGTTCCACCGCATTAATAAGGGCTGGTACGCTGGTTTCAAGTAATACCCGGTGTGACCATTCGTTTTCACTGACCCGGGTGATTAAAATCATCTCCATCGCCGGATCATCACCCGCGAAGGCAATTAATCGGCCACCCACGGCAAGGTTACGCTGAAAACTCTCCGGTAATAAGGGCAGCGAACCCGTCACCACGATCACATCGTAAGGTTTATGTTCATCCCAGCCTAAATGGGCATCCCCCACCTCGTAAGTAACATTAGTAATATTGTGTGCTTCTAATGTTTCGCGGGCTTTGTGTTGAAACTCTTCATGGATATCAACGGTAATCACGTGGCGAGCCTGGCTGGCCAGCAGTGCGGTCAGGTAACCGCTACCGGTACCG
>JAOUOK010000294.1 GCA_029880425.1 Gammaproteobacteria bacterium | reverse complement strand
CGTCATAACTTCCACATGCAAGATGCAACGCATGGTAACTCGGTTTCTCATAGAGCGAACGGTTCTATTGGTCAAAACCAGACGCCAGGCCGTGTATTTAAAGGCAAAAAGATGTCCGGGCATATGGGCGCAGCAAATCGCACAATGCAAAATTTAGAAGTAGTACGCGTTGATGCAGACCGTAACCTGTTACTGGTTAAAGGTGCTGTACCAGGCTCAAAAGGTGGCAGTGTTGTTGTTAAACCTGCACTTAAAGGTTAAGGGGAAGAATCGCGATGGAATTAAAATTAACAACCGCGACAGGCAAAGCTTCAACTAAGAGTATTGAAGTTTCAGATGCTAACTTCTCGCGTGAATTTAATGAAGCATTAGTCCACCAGGCTGTGACTGGTTACCTGGCTGGTGCTCGTTCAGGTACCCGTGCTCAAAAAAATCGCTCTGCTGTAAGCGGTGGTGGTAAAAAACCTTGGAAACAAAAGGGGACAGGGCGCGCAAGGTCTGGTACAATCCGCTCCCCGATTTGGCGCTCAGGTGGTGTTACCTTTGCTGCGAAACCAAAAGATTGGTCGCAAAAGCTAAATCGTAAGATGTATCGGGCTGCGATTCGCTCAATATTATCTGAATTAGTTCGAACAGAACGTTTAATGGTCGTAGACAGTTTTACTGTTGATGCGCCTAAAACAAAAGAGCTGGTAGAACGACTGAATAAGTTGGGTGCTAACAATGTCATGATCGTGACAGAAGATATGAATGAAAATCTCTATCTTTCAACGCGTAATCTTCACAATGTTGGTGTCTGTGATGCAAATAATGTCGATCCGGTTAGTTTAATCCGTTTCGAGAAAGTAATTATGACTGCAGATGCAGTTAAAAAGATTGAGGAGACGTTGGCATGAATCAAGAACGCTTGATGAATATCTTAGTAAGCCCGCACGTCTCTGAAAAAGCTACGGTTGCAGCTGAAAACGCTAATCAAATCGTATTCAAGGTTGTAAATACTGCAACTAAGAAAGAAATCAAAGCAGCTGTTGAAATGCTGTTTGAAGTTAATGTCGAGAATGTTCAGGTTGCCAATGTTAAAGGCAAAACCAAACGCACTCAGAATGGTGTAGGCCGCCGTAATGACTGGAAAAAAGCCTACATTCGTTTGCAAGAGGGCCAGGACATTAACTTTATTGGCGCCGAATAAGCGAACGCAGTTTTAAGGAATTAATGTAATGGCACTTGTAAAAACAAAACCGACATCACCTGCACGACGTCACCTTGTTAAGGTTGTAAGCGCAGATTTACACAAAGGTGAAGCGTATGCTCCTTTGTTAGAAAAGAAGTCAAAATCTGGTGGTCGTAACAACACAGGTCGTATCACAACACGTCATCGTGGTGGTGGTCATAAGCAACATTACCGTGTTGTTGATTTCAAACGTAATAAAGACGGTATTCCGGCAAAAGTTGAACGCCTGGAGTATGATCCAAATCGTAGTGCTAATATTGCATTAGTATTGTATGCCGATGGTGAGCGTCGCTATATTATTGCACCTCAAGGTCTTACTGCTGGTGATGAAGTGATGTCTGGTCAGGAATCACCTATCAAAACCGGTAACACTTTACCTTTACGTAACATCCCCGTTGGTTCAACTGTTCATTGTATTGAAATGAAAGTTGGCAAAGGCGCTCAGCTTGCACGTAGTGCAGGAACGTCAGCGCAGCTTGTTGCCCGTGAAGGTGACCATGCAACCCTGAGATTAAGATCAGGCGAAATGCGTAAAGTGCTGGTTGATTGCCGTGCAACGATTGGTTCTGTAAGTAATCCAGAACATAGTTTACGTAAGCTGGGTAAAGCCGGTGCAACTCGCTGGCGCGGTGTACGTCCAACAGTTCGTGGTGTTGCCATGAATCCAGTTGATCATCCGCATGGTGGTGGTGAAGGCCGTACTTCAGGTGGTCGTCATCCTGTTTCACCTTGGGGAACACCTACTAAGGGTTATAAAACACGTAGTAACAAACGCACTGATAACATGATTGTGCGTCGTCGTAACAAGAAATAACGATAGAAGAGAGTAGCCGCTGTGCCACGTTCAATTAAAAAAGGTCCTTTTGTTGATATTCACCTTGCTAAAAAGGTTGAAGCAGCTCAAGCATCAAACATTAAGAAGCCAATTAAAACCTGGTCACGTCGTTCAATGATTTTGCCAGAAATGATTGGCCTGACTATTGCTGTATACAATGGTCGTCAACACGTACCTGTCAGTATCAATGAAAACATGATCGGTCATAAGTTAGGTGAGTTTTCGCCAACTCGTACTTACAAAGGCCACGTGGCTGATAAGAAGTCGAGATAAGAGGATTTAATGATGGAAGTTGCAGCTAAATTAAGTCATGCACGTATCTCTGCGCAAAAAGTTCGCCTGGTTGCGGATCAGATTCGTGGTTTACCAGTTGAACGTGCGCTGGAAACATTAACCTTCAGTAACAAGAAGGCTGCAGGGATTATGAAAAAAGTCCTTGAGTCTGCTATTGCAAATGCAGAGCACAATGAAGGTGCAGACATCGATGAGTTAAAAGTATCAACTGTATTTGTTGATGAAGGACCGACAGCAAAACGCTGGCGTCCACGTGCAAAAGGCGCGGTTAATCATATTTTTAAACGGACAAGTCACATCACTTTACGTGTGGCAGACAAGTAAGAGAGAAACTTATGGGTCAGAAAGTACATCCTACTGGTATACGCCTTGGTATCGTTAAAGATTGGACTTCCAAGTGGTATGCGAATTCAAAACAGTATCCAGAGTTTCTTAATTCTGATCTGGAAGTGCGAGCGTTTCTGAAAAAGAAATTGTCTCAGGCTTCAGTAAGTCGTATACAGATTGAGCGTACTGCGGGTAACGCAAACATTACTATCCATACTGCTCGTCCAGGGTTAGTGATTGGTAAGAAAGGTGAAGATATTGAACGTTTACGTAACACCGTTACTAAAATGATGGGTTTACCAGCTGTTCATATCAATATCGAAGAAATTCGTAAGCCAGAGCTCGATGCGACATTGGTTGCAGAAAGTATTGCGCAGCAACTTGAGCGTCGGATTATGTTCCGTCGTGCAATGAAGCGTGCAGTGCAAAACACGATGCGTATCGGTGCTGAAGGCATTCGTATCAATGTTGCAGGCCGTTTAAACGGTGCTGAAATTGCCCGTACAGAATGGTACCGCGAAGGTCGTGTACCACTTCATACATTGCGTGCAGATATCGATTATGGTGTAGCAGAAGCAAACACTACATACGGTATTATTGGTGTAAAAGTTTGGATCTTTAAAGGTGAAGTTATCGGCGTACAAGAAGCTGAAGCTAAATCTTCTAAGACCGCTGCAGGTTAAGGGGAATTTGAGAAATGTTGCAGCCTAAACGGACAAAATTCCGCAAACAAATGAAAGGCCGTAATCGCGGTTTAGCTGAACGTGGTAGTAAAGTCAGCTTCGGCGAATATGGTTTAAAAGCTGTCGGTCGTGGTCGTATTACTGCGCGCCAAATTGAAG
>JAOUOK010000293.1 GCA_029880425.1 Gammaproteobacteria bacterium | reverse complement strand
TCAGTCTGGTTAAATAAACCAGTACGACAGCAGTATCTTCTTGAATCCCTGTTAAACTTGTTATCGCAAAAAGATCAGAAAATCCCGCTGCAACAGGATAAAAAGAAAATCAATGCAAAAATCTTGCTTGCTGAAGATAACCTTGTAAACCAGGAGGTGGCCATTGCTAAGTTGATGATACTCGGTTGTGAAGTTGAGCTGGCCGAGAACGGTAATGAAGCAGTAGAGTTATTTTCTGAGAATAAGTATGACCTGGTACTAATGGACTGTCATATGCCCGTATGTGATGGTTTTGAAGCAACAGCAAAAATTAGAAGCCTGGAAAATGAAAAAAATATTAAAGCAACGCCCGTTATTGCATTAACTGCAGATATTATGAAAGGTATAGAAGAGAGATGTAGCCAGGCAGGAATAAATGATTACATGTCTAAACCATTTAAGCAGGAGCAGTTATTTACAATGTTGAGTAAATGGCTTCCGGGTTTGAATCATGATAGCAGAGAACATATTCAAGAAAAAAATATCGTTCCCTTGTTGGTTGATAATAATGCACTGGATAATTTGCGTGCAATTGGTGAAAGTTGTGGCAGGGATACATTGGGCCGTTCAGTACATCATTACCTGGAAGAGACTCCAAAAAAATTATTAGAATTACGCAAAGCGCTAACTTTGAATGATTTTGAACAGCTAACATATATTTCACACACTTTGAAATCATCCAGTGAAAATGTTGGTGCGGTTTATTATTCTCGAATGTTTGCAAAAATTGAAAGTTTATCAAAAGATAAAGATCTCAGTGTAACAGCTGATATTATCGATGATATGGAAAGTTATTTGCCTGAAGTATTGAAAAGACTTCAACAAGAGATACCAGAATCAAGTCAGTATAGTCATAGCGTAATAACAATTGATACTGATGATATGTTATCAAATGATAAAACTGTTTTGCTAATAGATGATGATGATGATTTCAGGATGATAATGACTGATGTACTGGAGGCCAATGGTTATAAAGTTATTCAGGCCGCTGATGGAATAGAGGGCTTAGACTTTATCGCCGGGAATGAAAATCCTGCTATTGTATTGTTAGATGCAATCATGCCTGGCATGTCGGGTTTTGATGTGGTTAAAAAAATACTGAACACAGAACAATATAGCGATATACCTGTGTTAATGGTAACGGGTTTAGGTGATGTTGAATCTGTCGAAAAAGCATTTGATATCGGTGCATCTGGTTTTATTACAAAACCAGTTAATTATCCAGTAATGCTGCAACAAATTAAATTTCAATTACGTGCAGCAGAAGATGCCCAGTCTTTAAAGGAAAGCCAGAAACAACTATACAGTGCTCAGCGTATTGCTAGTCTTGGGTATTGGCATTGGGATTCGGTTAATGACAAATTTGAGATTTCTGAACATCTTGTCAATCTTCTTGGTTTAACGACGGCTGCTAAAATTACTACGCTGGATGAATTTATACAACATGTTCATATCGAAGACAGGATACTGCTTGAAAACATTATTCGTGATGCAACGAACATCAGGGTATTAAAACCAATAAATTATCGGGTAGTAATGAGGGATAGTGTTTATATTTATGTGCACCAGGTGGTTGACTTTCTTCCGGGTTCAAAATCTGTGCTGGTAGGAACGGTTCAGGATATCACCCGGCAACATGCCAACCAGCAGCGTATACAGGAGCTTGCATATAAAGATGAGCTCACGGGCCTGGCTAGCCGTGCATATTTTTATATGCATGCAGAGGAAATTATTAAAAGTGCACATCGACGTAATGAGTCGTTCTCATTATTATATATTGATATCGATAACTTTAAAGATGTAAATGATAGCCTGGGACATCACGCAGGTGATATTTTATTGAAGGAAATAGGTAGCAGGTTTAGTTCAATCCTTCGTGAAAGTGATTTTATAGCCCGTATTAGTGGTGATGAATTTTGTATTTTGCTCGATAATGAATGTAATAATAGTGGCTTATCTTCTTCAGTATGTATTAGTGAATTTAATGAATATGCAGCGCATATAGCTGAACGTTGCCTGATCAAAATCAACGAGCCGGTTGACCTGGAACAAAAGATAATCAGACCAACTTGCAGTATAGGAATAGCGCACTATCCTGAAGATGGTAAAGAAGTTCCCACCCTTTTGAAAGCGGGTGACAGTGCACTTTATGCGGCGAAGGAGAGAGGCAGAAACTGTTTCGCATTTTACCGGCCCGAGTTAACAGAAATGGCGGAAACACGTTTGCAACTGGAACAAGATTTGCGTCAGGCAATCAGAAATAAACAATTAATATTACATTATCAACCGCAAATAGATGTAAAAACCAATAGTATTTACGGGGTTGAAGCGTTGATTCGCTGGGAACATCCTGACAAAGGTTTAATTTCACCTGTTGACTTTATTCCCGTGGCAGAACGTATTCATTTAATAAATGAAATTGGTGAATGGGTAACAAGAACAGCATGTCACCAGGTAATGGAATGGCATAAACAAGGTATGCCGATGCTGCAGGTTGCCGTTAATATATCTCCGATACATTTTCTTGATCCTTCTATTGTCGACATGGTTGAAAATATATTGCAACAATCAAACCTTTCGGCTGAATACCTGGAGCTTGAAGTCACAGAGAGTGTTGTACAAACAAGTGAAGAGAATTTAAATACATTCGCCCTTTTACAAAAACTTGGGGTTAAAATTGCGATAGATGATTTTGGAACCGGGTATTCTTCTTTATCATCCTTAAAACACCTGCCAATTAACAGTTTAAAAGTTGATAAGCTATTTGTTGATGATATTGAAGATGATAAGGATTCGGCTGAGCTGGTTAAATCGATAATTCAAATTGCACATAATCTTGACTTGAGTGTTGTTGCCGAGGGAGTAGAACATAAGGGGCAATTAACCATGTTATCTGAAATGGAGTGTGATATATATCAGGGATACTATTTTTGTAAACCACTGCCTGCTGAAGAGATATTGAAATTGTATCAATCAAATTTTCTTCACGATAATGTGTACGGCTAGTTGGTTAGTGACCGGGCGGTCTAACAAGTCCTTTTTGTTCATCGCTCGCAGGGCTGTATGACGGGGTTAATTTTTATTAGCAAGTCCTTTTGCTTGTTACTGCCTCTTGTTTTTTTATGTGTTAGCTTGAGTATTTATTGAGACGATACAGCAAAGCACTACGTGTTAAACCCAGTAAGCGGGCTGCTTTACTCTGGTTGCCATGGCTTTTTTCTATGGCCTGTTGAATCAGTTGTGCTTCGAGTTGCTCAAGCACCACGCCACCTTCGGGCAAGGTGAAAGGATTGGATACTTTTGTTTGTTGCCCGGCAGAAATTTCTGACGGGAGATTTTCAACATTGATTGTTTTACCACCTAGCAGGATAACCATGCGTTCACAAAAGTTTTTAATTTCCCGGATATTACCTGGCCAGCTGTAGCGCTTACACAGTTCCATCGCCTTAACACTATAACGTGGAACATGTAAATTATGTTTGAGTGCAACCTGC
>JAOUOK010000292.1 GCA_029880425.1 Gammaproteobacteria bacterium | reverse complement strand
GTGATGCGGGTGATCCATTAACACAACGTGGCAGTCGTTTCGGACAAATTAGGGTGTTGTATATTCCAGCAGTTTTAAGAACAGGACATGATGCGGTCAAAGATTTACGGATTATAGAGAAAAAACTTCCTGTTATATATCCAGAATTACAAATATCGTTTGAACTTGTTACTCCTGGTCCACCAACGGGACGCGCCTTAGAAGTAGAGTTATCCAGTAATGACGGTGTATCAAACATCAAGGTTGCGAACAAACTGATTGAATTCTTAAAAGATGTTAAAGGTGTTACAACTGTAGAAAGTGGTTTGCAACCAGGCGATAATGAAATTCACGTTGTATTAAATAAAAAACTCTCTGCATATTCCGGTGTTAACCTTGCAACAGCGGCTTCACATATTAGAGCTTCAGTTGATGGCTTACGCGTAACTACGACACGATATGGAACCGAAGAGGTTGATGTCACAATCCGTTACCCGGAAAATATAGAAGATATACAGGCTTTACAAAGTTTAACCGTACCTAATAACCGGGGCGGTTTGATTCCATTGAGCACAATTGCAGAGTTTAAAGAAGAAACAGGATATACTACGGTCCGCCATAAAGATGGGTTAAGAGTGGTACGTGTTTTTGCAAATATTGATGAAGAAAAAACAACCAGTTTAGAGCTCAATAATTTTGTTGCAAAGAACCAGGATAAATGGACTGGTGAATATAAAGGAAAAATTAAAGTTAATTACGGTGGTGAAGCTGAGAAAAACCAGGAATCAATAATAGATTTAGTTTTCTCATTTATTTTTGCCTTAGTCGCTATATTCTTCTTACTTGCTATCCAGTTTAATCGACTGGGCTATCCACTGATAGTCATGCTGGCCATACCCTTTGGCGTTGTTGGCGTCATATTAAGCTTTTTTATTCATGACATCATCTGGAAACCGATGCCATTGTCATTCTTTGCCCTTATGGGCATGGTCGCCCTGACGGGGGTGGTAGTAAATAGTTCTATGATCTTACTTGTCTTTATACAACGTGCTCGTGAAAATGGGATGGATGCCTTAGACGCAATATTACTGGCCGGGCGTAGACGGATTCGTGCGGTTGTTTTGACTGCCGCTACGACGGTTGTTGGCTTATTACCGACTGCTTATGGATGGGGTGGAACCGATCCTTTTGTCGCGCCGATGGCGCTGGCCTTATCATGGGGACTGGCATTCGCGACATTAATTACATTAATTGTCATACCAGCAGCTTTGGCGGCAAGCATAGATACAGCAGACCATATAAAAAAATGGTTTAGTAAAAAATCATAATACAAGTTTGATTAAAGAACCCGGCCAGCACCAGTAAAACGTTTACGCCAGTATTTTTCTTTCATTGAGCTGATTTTTACACGCTTGCCTGAAGAAGGGGCGTGAATAAATTGGCTGTTCCCGAGGTATATACCTACATGTGATACCGCACGGGAAACCGCAATTTTAAAGAATACCAGGTCACCGGGTTTTAAATTACGTTTGGAAATAGGGGTGGCAGCCCGGTATTGTTGACCCGTTGTACGTGGTAAATGCACACCTGCTGCTTTATGGGAGTATTGAACAAGTCCACTACAGTCAAAACCTCGACTTGGATTAGTGCCTCCATAGCGGTATTTCACTCCAAGCATTTTCTTAGCGGTAGAAATAACCGTTAATTGATCATTACTGATCTTGTTGTGACTGTACCTAGGTTTACTGCCACAGGCTGAGATAATGAATGAAAATGCAACAAAAACAAGAATTGAGGCAACTTTTTTATTCTTTACAATATATTTCATAAGTAATAAGTTTAGTCAATTTATTCTAAAAATCAATAAGATATAACAATTATTTAACAATTTAAGTTAATATGCAGTTTTTTAAAAAATGTTCTATGAATTAAGTAAAAGTCTGGTTCATGATCTAAAATTTGTCTATGGAAATATCATCTACATCTACTGGCAATTTCTCACGGACTGTCACACCCGCTAAAAATAGCAGTGATCGTCATAGCTATGATGATGCACAAGCAAACAATGCCGATAATAAGGCGCTGGAACGCGCCCAGGAAAGGGCATTAGAACAGCGAGCAGTCCAGGAAAAATTACAGCAAAATAAGCAAGATAGCCAACGACGACTTGATGGGCGTTTAATCAGCTTCGGCCAGCAGCAAGATAATATCAGCAGCCAGCAAAAACAGGCTTCCTATAATCGATCCCGTGTAAATGATGCTTATAGTTCTCCCCGCAATGAAGCAACTTATGCACGTGAACAATCACAACGCGCACGTGACAGGCAAGCTGATCCAATAGATATCGTTGTTTGATTTTTAGACAAAAACTTGTTTTATCATAATAACTATATAATTTTTTTTTAAACAAGCAATTCATGAAGTGTGAATTTTTACCTGTAGCAGGGATTTGTTTACGGTAGAATGTCTGGATGAAAAAAAAATCACCCCTGCGTCGTAAAAAAAAATCAATATCTAAAAAGAATGCACGTCATTCAAAATCTAAAAAAATAAGTAAACTGCCTGTAAAGCGACTTTTTTTATCGCTGTTCTTTATTTTCACTTGTTATGTTATCTACCTTGATTTTGAAGTTCGCTCGCAGTTTGATGGTAAGAAATGGTCAGTACCTGCACGTGTCTATGCTCGACCACTAGAGCTCTATATAGGAAAACCGTTATCACACGATCAGTTTAAATTTGAATTAAACACCGCGGGTTATCGATTAAAGGACGCTGAGCTCCAACCGGGGCATTTCCGACGTAATGGAGACAGTTACCGAATTGTAGTACGTGAATTTGATTTCTGGGATGGTCATCAACCACCCCGATATATCCAAATAAAAATAGAGGAAGGTTTTATTACAGAAGTACTGGATTTCAGGGATAAAGCTAATGTTGATATCGTACGCCTGGAACCAGCCGTCATGGGACGTATATATCCATCGCATCGTGAAGATCGCATGTTAGTCAAGTTAGATGATGTACCACAACATTTAATAGCAGCATTAATCGCGGTAGAAGACAGGCAGTTTTATTCTCATTACGGAGTAAATCCTCGCGCGATTCTTCGTGCAATGCTTGCAAATATACGTGCAGGGAGCGTGGTTCAGGGTGGCAGTACTTTAACCCAGCAGCTGGTTAAAAACTTTTTTTTAAATAAGAAAAAAACCCTGGTGCGGAAATTTAACGAAGCCATTATGGCTTTACTTCTTGAAGTGCACTATGAAAAAGATGAAATACTTGAAGCTTACCTGAATGAAATATATTTAGGTCAGGATAAGAAACGTGCAATCCATGGTTTTGGTTTAGCCAGCCGTTTTTATTTTGACAAGCCTATTTATAATCTTGAGCTTTCAGAGATTGCAACACTTGTCGCAATGGTCAAAGGACCATCTTACTATGATCCTTGGCGACATAAAAAACGTAACCTGAAACGGCGTAATATTGTTTTGAGCCAGATGGAACAGTCAGGCGCAATAACTAATTATGAGGCTATCAAAGCACGCTCAAAACCACTG
>JAOUOK010000291.1 GCA_029880425.1 Gammaproteobacteria bacterium | reverse complement strand
TCCATCTTGCCTGATCTTCTCTCGTCAAGGTTTGCCACATAATGAACGTACTGATGCACAAATTGCTGATATCACTAAGGGTGGTTACATCTTAAAAGATTGTGATGGTGAGCCTGATGCGGTAATTATTGCTACTGGTTCTGAAGTTGCGTTAGCAACAGGTGCTGCTGAAGCCATGTCTGGTAAAAATATTCGTGTTGTTTCAATGCCATCAGTTGATGCATTTGAAGCTCAGGATGATGCATACCAAACAGCTGTTCTTGGTGAAGGTGTTCCAACAGTTGCAGTCGAAGCGGCAGTAACAACGGGTTGGTACAAATATGCGGACGTTGTTGTTGGTATCGACCATTTCGGTGAATCTGCTCCAGCTGATCAACTCTTTAAAGAGTTTGGCTTCACAGTTGAAAATGTTGTGAATGCAGTTGAATCGGTAATTTAATTTTTCAGGTCGGACTTTTATAAAGTCCGACCTGTTTGTTTTTAGTTTTATTAGTTTTAACTTTGAGGAAATATAACAATGGCTATTAAAGTTGGTATTAACGGTTTCGGCCGTATTGGTCGCATGGTTTTCCGTGCTGTATATAACGAATTTAAAGACATCGAGATCGTTGGTATCAACGATTTATTAGATGCTGATTACTTAGCATACATGCTGAAATACGATTCAGTTCACGGCCGTTTCGGTGGTGAAGTTTCTCATAAAGAAGGTGCAATGATTGTTGACGGTAAAGAAATCCGTTTAACTGCAGAACGTGATCCAGCTGACCTTAAATGGGGTGATGTTGGTGCTGATATCGTTATCGATTGTACTGGTTTCTTCTTAACAGAAGAAAGCTGTCAGAAGCACATCGATGCAGGTGCTGGTAAAGTTGTTCAGTCTGCACCTTCTAAAGATGGCACTCCAATGTTCGTATACGGTGTTAACCACACTGAATACGCAGGTCAGAAAATTGTTTCTGCCGCTTCTTGTACGACTAACTGCCTGGCACCAATGGCTAAAGTTATCAATGACAAGTGGGGCATCAAGCGTGGTCTTATGACTACAGTTCATGCTGCAACTGCAACTCAAAAAACTGTTGACGGTCCTTCAATGAAAGACTGGCGCGGTGGCCGTGGTATCCTGGAAAACATCATCCCATCTTCAACTGGTGCGGCTAAAGCAGTAGGTGTTGTATTACCAGAATTAAATGGCAAGTTAACAGGTATGGCTTTCCGTGTACCTACTTCTGACGTATCTGTTGTTGACTTAACTGTTGAATTAAACAACGAAGCTTCATACGAAGAAATCTGTGCAGCAATGAAAGATGCTTCTGAAAATGGCGACATGTCTAAAACTCTGGGTTACACAGATGAGAAAGTTGTTTCTACTGACTTCCGTGGTGTTGGTTTCTCTTCAATCTTTGATGCAGAAGCAGGTATCGCGTTAGACGGAACTTTCGTTAAGTTGGTTTCCTGGTATGACAATGAGTACGGCTATACGTGCAACATGATGCGCTTCGTAGAACACGTAGCTGCTAATTAAGAATCTTTTGTCCGCTAGCGGCATTGTCGAAAAATTTTAATAGCTTACGTACTGATGTACGCGTCGCGATTAAAATTTTCCTCCGCCTTGCTAGCAAACAAAATCTTTCTTAATTAGATTGATGTTCTGACCTTTTAGGTCAGACTTCAGTCTAAACAGTTAGTTGGAATGCAGCCCAACCTGTAGGTTGGGCTCCACTTCAAATTAAATAGTACTAAAAAGTTTTAAAGATATTTAACGCATCAATATTTGAAAAGTATTTTTGCGTTAAATATTTTAATTTAGGAGTTATACATGTCTTTTATCAAATTAACTGATCTTGATCTTGCTGGTAAACGCGTTTTAATCCGTGCTGATTTAAATGTTCCTGTTAAAGATGGCAAAGTAACATCTGATGCACGTATCACGGCATCAATGCCAACTGTTGAGCACTGCATGAAAGCGGGCGCTAAAGTAATGGTTATGTCTCACCGCGGCCGTCCTGAAGAAGGAAAAGCGGATGAAGAAAACTCAATGGCTCCAATCGCTGCAGATATGTCTGCAAAACTCGGTAAAGATGTACGTTTAATCAAAGATTATCTTGATGGTGGTTTTGATGTTGCTGAAGGCGAGTGTGTTCTTTTAGAAAACGTACGTTTTAATGCTGGTGAAAAGAAAGACGACGAAGCATTATCGAAAAAGTATGCCGCACTTTGTGACATCTTTGTAATGGATGCATTCGGTACAGCTCATCGTGCCCAGGCTTCTACCCACGGTGTTGGTGTTCAGGCTCCTGTTGCTTGTGCCGGTTTATTACTTTCTGATGAGTTAGATAGCTTAGCGAAAGCATTAGCAGAACCTGCCCGTCCGATGGTTGCTATTGTTGGTGGTTCTAAGGTTTCAACTAAATTGACTGTACTTGAAGCGCTTTCTGAGAAAGTTGACCAGTTAGTTGTTGGTGGCGGTATCGCAAACACTTTCTTAAAAGCGATGGGTAATAACGTTGGTAAATCTTTATGTGAAGATGACCTGGTTGATACTGCAAAAGCATTAATTGAGAAAATGAAAGCACGTGGTGCCAATATTCCAATCGCAACAGACGTGGTTTGTGGTAAAGAATTCTCCGAAACTGCAGAAGCAACACTTAAAGCGGCAAATGAAGTTGAAGACGATGACATGATTTTTGATATCGGTCCTGATTCTGCAAAAGAGTTGGCAGAGATTATTTCTAAAGCCGGTACAATTGTCTGGAATGGCCCAGTAGGCGTATTTGAGTTTGACCAGTTTGGTGAAGGTACTAAGACAGTATCTATGGCAATTGCAAATGCTGATGGCTTCAGTCTTGCTGGTGGCGGTGACACTATTGCAGCAATTCAAAAATATGATATTTATGACAAAGTCTCTTATATCTCAACTGCTGGTGGTGCATTCCTTGAATACCTGGAAGGCAAGACATTACCTGCCGTTGCTATGTTAGAAGAACAAGCTAAGAAATAAAATAAGCGAGAATAAATTAAAAAATATGAGACGTACAAAAATTATTGCCACATTAGGGCCCGCTACCAGCGATGCGAAAATGTTAGATCGCATTATCGAGGCGGGTGTTGATGTTGTCCGTATTAATTTCTCGCATGGTAATCCTGAAGAGCACATAGACCGTGCAGAAAAATTACGTAACCGTGCCCGTGCACATGGTCGCCAGATTGGTGTGTTGTGTGATTTACAGGGTCCAAAAATTCGAATAGAAAAGTTCAAAGACTCTAAAGTTTTTATCAAGGATGGTGATCCATTCATCCTTGATACTGCTATGGATCCTAATGCAGGCACAGCAGAGCGTGTTGGTATGGCATATAAAGCCTTACCGGAAGATGTGAAACGTGGTGACACGCTTTTACTTGACGATGGGCGTATCAGTCTGTGGGTTGATGAAGTTCATGGTACAGAAGTGCGTTGCCGGGTTGTGGTTGGTGGTGAGCTTTCTGATCGTAAAGGGCTGAACAAAATGGGGGGTGGTTTATCTGCTCCTGCATTGACTCATAAA
>JAOUOK010000290.1 GCA_029880425.1 Gammaproteobacteria bacterium | reverse complement strand
ATTACTGGCGCAACAAGTTAAACCGGATATTGCATTACTTGATATTAAACTCGGGCAGGATAGCGGGCTTGATTTAATACCTGAAATGAAAGCTGTTTGCCCGGATATATCCATTATAATGATGACAGCATTTCGCGATAGTAAATATACTATTGAAGCGGTACGTTTTGGAGCAAATGATTACTTGTATAAACCAGTGAAACCTAATGAACTGATCCAGGTTATTACTCGTCTGCTGAAACATCAGAAAATAAATCGTGAGAAAATTAATGCAGAAAGACGTTTCTATACGCTTTTTGAACAATCTACACAGTGGCTATTTCTTTTAAGTGCTGAAGGGTTTTTGATTGATGTAAATGAAACCGCACTGAATTTTATTTCGGAAGAAAAAACATCAGTGCTTGCGCGTAGTTTTTTTGATACCCCATGGTTTTCATCTTCAGCCACAGCAAAAAATATCGTTCAGTCAGGCTTGCTCAAAGTGAATGATGGTAAGTTATTTAATGCAGAACTCAATATTATTCATGAGAATGAAGAGAGGATATTTGATTTTTATATGAAGCCGGTTTTTGATGATAAATATAATATTCACCAGGTTATAGTTGAGTCCAGGGATATTACTGAACGTAAAAAATCAGAAGAAGAACTTAGATTATTAAATGAGACACTGGAGCTACGCGTTAAAGAAAGAACCTTAGAGTTAGAGCAGTCTATATTGTTGTTAAAAGAAGAAAATATAGAAAGAAAAATAGCTGAGAATAAGGCGCAAAAAGCAAGCGCAGCGAAGTCTGATTTCCTGTCACGTATGAGTCATGAATTACGTACACCAATGAATGCAATTATGGGGTTTTCTCAGTTGCTCGAGGCGGATAACCTGAATGAGAACCAGCAATCTAATGTTGAACAGATTTTGCTGGCAGGTGAACACCTGTTGCAACTTATTAATGAATTACTCGATTTAACTGCGGTTGAAGCCGGGAAACTGGATATGCTTATTGATGAGGTTGATCTTGATGACGTTATTCAGGAAAGTGTTTCATTGATAAAGCCACTTATAGAATCAAATAAAATTAAAATAGTAGATTGCATAAGCGGCAAAGGTACTATGCTTTACGCGGATTATACCCGACTTAAACAGGTTTTATTAAATCTGTTATCAAATGCAATTAAATATAATTCTGCCGGAGGAACTATTACGCTGGACTGCGAGGTGGTTGATGAGGAACGTTTCCGCATTAGTATTACAGATACCGGCGAAGGTCTGACTAAAGAAGAGGTTGATAAATTATTTAGTTCATTTGAGCGTCTTAATAGTAAGGTTAATGTTGAAGGTGCTGGAATTGGTTTAGTTATTGCTAAAAACCTTATTGAACTGATGGGCGGTTCTATTGGTGTTAGTAGTAAGCCAGGGCAAGGTTGTACATTCTGGGTTGAATTATATCTTGTAAAAGAAACAAGTGCCGCTAAAGAAGAGTTGGCAGAGAATGAGAAGGCGGTGAATAATGAAATTTTTAATGATAGCCAGCAAGATAAACTCATACTGTGTGTTGATGATAATTTTATAAACCTGACCTTAATATCAGATATACTTGAAGGTACCACTGGATATGATGTTGTTTCTATAGACAATGCTGTGGATGCGTTAAGAATTGCTGAAGAGCGACAACCTGATTTGATTTTAATGGATATTAATATGCCTGTAATGACAGGTTTTGAAGCATTGGCAGAATTGCAAAATAACCAGGCGATATCTCACATACCTGTTATCGCTATCACGGGTAATGCTACAGAAAATGATATTGCCAAAGGATTGTCTGCTGGATTTAAAAAGTACATAACTAAACCCTTTAATATGAAAATGCTTGTCAAAGCCATTGATGAAGTTCTTGTTTTGAGTAAAGCTGAGCGTTAGTTTAAAATACCGAAATACTACAGTGGTATAGTATATTGACTGGCGCCAGGTGATATTATTGCGCCAGGTAATCATTGTTTATTTAAGGGGAAGTAGTAATGAAATTATGGCCATATTTTTTAGGTGCATGGTTAGTTTTAACAGGTTTAAACTCAGTAATTAATCTGAATTTCAAGTATGAAGCTATTGTCATGGGTGTGATTGCCCTGGTTGCGGGTGTGCTGGTTATTCTACGAAAGTAAAGTTTATTATTTTGATAAAAATATTGGGTGAGATCAGATGAAGCCATTAACTATTGAAGGGTTTTTAATAAGATTTTTGTTTGCCTTATTACTGGTATTGCTGACTTATAATCCAAGTGGCTATTCTTATGCGCACTGGTTTGAGAAAAGCTTTTCCAATTTTGGACCCTTGTTAGCCATCTCGGGTATCAGCTTAATCATCGGTTGGGTGATTTATATACGTGCGACGTTACGCTCGCTGGGTTTGGTGGGTTTGATACTGGCGGGGTTATTTTTTGCCACGATTATCTGGTTATTTATTGATTGGGGTTGGTTAAGTTTAAGTAACGTTAACGCGGTAAGCTGGGTGATTTTAATTTTACTTTCAGCTGTTTTAGCCGTGGGCATTTCATGGTCGCATATTCGGCGTAAAATTTCAGGCCAGGTTGATGCCGATGATGTCGATGAAGAATAAAAAAAACCGGGGTGATATTATTTACCCCGGTTTTATTTTTAAATTATTCTAGGTGATAAACGGTATACATAGCAAAGTTATTAATCACAGTTTCATCTACATTAGTGAAAGAAATTGTTGTCGTTTTAGCACTGAGCAAGCCACCTTCTTTATGCTCAGAATATATTTTGTATTTTCCAATTAGTGCACCGGTTTTAGCATCTAATACATCAACAATACCGTTCAGGTAATTTTTAGAACCAAGTAATGTGTTTGTTACGCTACCGCCAACAGTGGTTTCTGTACCTTGCCACTTATCTAATGTTATTTTTAAATCAATCTTCATGTTACCAGAAAGTTCATTATTGGCTTTTTTACGAACAGCTTTTTTAACTCTATCAGCAATTGTAGTTGATGTAACACTACCGGCATTTACGACAGTAATATTTCTTACAGTTGAATGGCCGACATATCCCTTAGGCATAGGTTTAATAATATTCCCACCACATGCTGACACCAGCATGACGATAGCTGCAAAAATTGAAATATGTAGAGCTTGCTGCTTACTTTTTAACATGTTGAATTCCTTTGTTAATTAATATTATTTTTAGTGTTTTTAATTTAGTATGTATGAATGTTGGGTATTTAAGTATGTGTTTATTTGTTGGGTATGGGTACTAGATAAATTAACTAGATAAATATGATTAGAATTAAGCAGGGGGGTTAGTCAGCACCCTGGCTATAAGATAGCTATTTAGTAGGACAAGAGACCTGATTCGATAGTTAAGTGAAAAAATGCGAAAGCATTGAAGTTATTATTAAGGTTTTTCGAGCGCATTAACCATTTTGCTTTCTTAATTCGTGTTAGGGTTTTCTTTCCAGGTATATTCTAGACATACCTGTTTTAAATTATGAGTATATGTTTCCTTTTCTGGAGGAATATGAGCGTTTTCTGAAGTAAA
>JAOUOK010000289.1 GCA_029880425.1 Gammaproteobacteria bacterium | reverse complement strand
GATCTGTTAAACGCGCTTCAATATTCATATGCACGTCTTCAAGCGCGGTTGACCAGGCAAACTGCCCAGACTCAATATCAACAATAATGTCATTTAAGCCATCGATAATCGACTTACATTCTTCAGAACTTAAAACACCGATGTGTTGTAGCATTTTTGCATGTGCGATTGAGCCAGCAATGTCTTGCTTATACATCCGCTGATCAAAGCCAACTGAGGCAGTAAAGACCTCAACAAATTCATTTGTTGGTGCTGTAAATCGCCCGCCCCAAAGTTTATCTGCTGGATTATTTTTGCTTGATTTGTCGCTCATACCACTGAATGCCTTTATTGCTGAGTAAATATCATTTTTTAGAAGTATAACGTGTTGCCCGCGTGACGCCCAGCGTGTATATATAAAAGGAGTGCTATACTGTATTCATCTTAACAATTATATAAAAAATAAAGACTATTTTGCCTAAGACTGACTCCAACAACGATAACCTGTTTTTACCGAACTTGTGCGAGCTCCGCACGGTCTTTTTTGTTGTGCTTATCGCCGAGCTTTTCGCCTTTTTCCTCGCCTTGGCACCCATGAATATCCCTTTATCTGAACACTGGTACCAGCTTGGCCTCATTTCACTGTTTGTACAGTGGTGTGCCCTTAGCAGCTGCTCCGTGCTTTGTATTGTTCGCCCGTATCTAAGGCGCTTTTCAAATATTAAGGCAGGTATTATCAGTTACATTATTGTACTGACCATCATCGCCATCATCACTGAGCTAACTTATTACTTCATTTATGCCAGTTCAATTGAGCTCTATCCCCCCAGCTGGCATTTACACTTCTTCCTGCGCAATATTGCCATGGGGGCCATCTTAACCGGGCCTGTACTGCGTTATTTTTATGTACAAAACCAGTGGCGTCGCAACGTGCGCGCCGAAACAGAATCACGGGTCCAGGCACTACAATCCCGTATTCGCCCACATTTTCTTTTTAACAGTATGAATACCATCGCCTCACTGACCCGCAGTGATCCTGAAAAAGCTGAAACCGCAGTAGAAAACCTGGCTGACTTATTTCGTGTCAGCTTAAGTGATGCACGCAAACAGGTCAGTCTCGAAGAAGAACTTGAGCTTTGTCAGCGCTATATTGAAATTGAACAACTGCGCCTGGGTGATCGCTTAAAAGTAGACTGGCAACTCGATGTTCCTGCTGATGCCCAGGTGCCTGCCCTGTTACTTCAGCCTTTATTAGAAAATGCCATTTACCATGGTATTGAATCACAAACCGGGGGCGGCAGTATTAAAATCATGGGTGAATTAATTGATAAACAAATTAATTTCAGCTTAAGCAATTCGTTAGCACAGAACCATTCCCAGCAGCGTACACACGGAAATAAAATTGCACAGGATAACGTGCGTGAACGATTAAATGCCCTGTATGCGCATCGGGGTAAACTTGAGATAAATGAAACAGATAATAGTTACAAGGTATCATTACAATTTCCTTATGAGCGCCCTCAACAGGTAGAGAGTCATGAAGATTTTGATCGTTGATGACGAGTCCCTCGCACGTGAGCGTTTACAACGGCAGTTAAAAGAAATTAATGCTGACACAGAAATAGAATGCGAAATCATAGAAGCTGAAAATGGTTTAATGGCATTAGAAAAAATCCAGCAACATAACCCGGATATTGTTTTACTTGATATTCGTATGCCCGGTATGGATGGCATTGCAGCCGCCACAAAAATCTCGCAACTTGAAACTCCGCCGGCCATAATTTTTACCACCGCTTTTGATGAATACGCACTTGATGCCTTTGAATCACATGCCATTGCCTACTTGTTAAAGCCGGTGCGTAAAGAAAAACTCGAAAAAGCCATTCAATCTGCCAAACGACTTAACCGGGTACAGTTACAAAGTATTCAACCTGATGATAATCATACAAAAGAAGACCATCTTAGTGTCCGTATTCACAGCGGTGTAAGGAAAATTGATATTAAGGATATTTATTATTTCCAGGCCGAGCATAAGTACGTCACGGTTAAATACAATGGCGGTGAAGTCATAATAGAAGACCCATTAAAAAACCTTGAATCGCGTTTTGCAGAAGACTTTATTCGCATCCATCGTAATGCGCTGGTTGCAAAACAACAACTGGTTGCGATACGTAAAGATCGACAAGGTCGTTATTTAACCGATCTAAAAGATGTCGAAGAAAAACTTGAAGTCAGCCGCCGCCATGTTGCTATAGTCAGACAATTTTTAAAATAAAAAAACTTTAACCATAGTTTTTAACCAGGAAGAACTGCTAACCATGAAGTTACCAATTTACCAGGTTGATGCCTTTGCCAGTAAAACCTTTGAAGGTAACCCCGCTGCAATTTGCCCATTAAAGCAATGGCTCGACGATGACACGATGTTATCTATTGCAGGAGAAAATAACCTGTCGGAAACAGCCTTCTACGTGATGACATCAAAAGGTTTTCATATACGCTGGTTTACACCGACCACCGAAGTTGATCTCTGTGGCCATGCGACCCTGGCAGCGGCCCATGTTATTTTTAACGAGTTTGATTACCAGGCTGACAGCATTTCATTTGAATCAAGGTCGGGGCTTCTTTCGGTAAAGAAAAACGATTCCCTTTTAGAAATGGACTTTCCGGCACAACCAGCCACTGCCTGTGACTTACCTACTGAACTGGAACAGGCTTTTTCGATTAAACCACTTGAATGTCTTGAGTCTGAAGATTACCTGCTGGTCTTCAATAGCGAAGCAGACATTATAAATGCTGAGCCTAAGCTGGAGTTATTAAAAAATATAAAACGCCGCGGCGTTATCATTACCGCAGAATCCAGTAGCTATGATTTTGTTTCACGATTCTATGCACCGAAGTATGGCATCGATGAAGACCCAGTAACCGGTTCTGCCTATACTCAGCTGGCACCCTACTGGGAAACCCGGCTGGGTAAAAACCAGTTCCATGCCAAACAACTCTCAACAAGAGGCGGCGAGGTATATTGTGGAACTCATTTTGGAGATATGGGTAAACGCGTCAGTATCGCAGGAACAGCGGTAAAGTATTTACAGGGCGAGATAACAATAACAACGAAATAATGTATGACAAGACACTCACCTTGATTCGCAAAAGGTAAAAATCATTTTATGAAACATAAAATTAATGAAACAGATTCCGGTCTTGATATCTCTATCAATATTAAAGACGATAAAAAGAAAAAACTTCTTGAGGCATTTCAAGAATGCCAGCAAGGATGCTGTTCTTGCCCAACAGAAGAATACAAAAAACTTGAATCATTCGAAATCACTAATAACGATGATAATATCGAACTTCATTTAAAATCTAAAGGCGGCGCAAAACTGGATACAACCAAGATTAAAAACTGTTTAGCATTTACAGAAAAACAAGCTGGCCAAAAGGATGGCGAATAAAAAATCTAACCATATCAAAAGCCATTCGCTTTTCTCTGTTCCTTGTCCTAATTGTTATGGTTACTGAAACACGTTTAACTACATGGTAAACTAACCGGAATATTTAACTTGCTCATTAATTCATC
>JAOUOK010000288.1 GCA_029880425.1 Gammaproteobacteria bacterium | reverse complement strand
GAGCAAATGATTAAACTTTATGAATCGGTTGGCTTAAAATACATGACTCATGAAAACCACTCACCTAAAAAAGATAAAAGCCGTTTTAAAGCAAATAAAACAGCTAAAAATGCCAACCGTTCTGCTTATACAAGGAAAAGGAACTAAAGCTGGAGCACACGATGTTCCCGTTAACCGGTATCTTTCATTTCATGTCTTGATTGTGCGACATAGGGTTTTAATTTTTCAGGAACCTTAATATATTCTGAAATCATAACGACAACTTTATGAATATCACCAGTGGCAACGCTAATTAAATCCTCTACCAGGTCATTATCATCCAGGATTTCAGTATAATTGCGTAAGATATAAATACCGAAATGCTGACTGGCTTCAATGTGTTCCATAACATCTTCTGACGTATTTGTTCGTGGAATACCGATGTGTGAAGCACCGAGACGATGCATGGCTTGTTCAGGTTGAGCAAGATAATAAGGTTTATTGCTGAAGCGGCTCAGTTCGAGCAGTAAGTCACATACACGGTCGACTTCATAACTTTCCATTGTTATTACACGATATCCGCTTTCCAGCATTTTTTCGAGTTGATTTAAATAGTTCATGATACTGTTCTGTGGTTAATAACAATACCAACAAGTATAGACACTCAATCAAAAATAGGCTGAATGAATATGTGAAGCAGTTCAGAAATTAATAAATTAAGCATTTACCACTGTCGCATTTGATAATTCTTCTGCACTTTTAACCAGGTTACGTCCTGCATTTTTTGCAGAGTAGAGGGCTTTATCTGCACGTTCTATTAAAGCTTGTGCACTTTCACGCAAGGTTAAGCTTGCAGTACCCACACTAATTGTGACAGGAACTGTACTTTGATTATTGTGGAACGCATGTTTTTCAATAACAGCGCGTAAACGTTCTGCTGCTATTATTGCACCATTTGCATTTTCACCGGGTAAAATAACAACAAATTCTTCACCACCAAAGCGGAATAACATATCAGTACTACGTAAAGCATGGTTACATACATGGACACATTCACGTAACACTTCATCACCAGTAATGTGACCATAGTTATCATTAATATGTTTAAAATGATCCAGGTCAAACATGATGATTGAAAGAGCGGTTTTATGACGATGTGATAATTCAACTTCGCGTTCAATTGTTTCTTTCAAAGCCGCACGGTTATTTGCGCCAGTTAAAGGATCTATTTTTGCTGCTTGCAATGCACGTTGATACCAAACAGCATTACGTAATGGGTAAATGAGTTGCCCCATCAGGTTTTCAAGGTATTCCATTTCCTGCTCAGAAAATCGACGACGACGGGTAAAAATTAACTCTCCGAGAAATTCACCGGCAAGACGTAACCGGTAGGAACAACGATGCCGCTGAGTTTTGCCATATTTTAATTTTAGATTTTCTTCTTCAAAATTGTATTGGGCAGCATCAAAGGTAACGATTTGCTGTACAGATTGCAGGAAAAAGTTTAAAACACTCTCAATTTCAAGTGATGTCTGTAGCAATCCTGCAAGTTTAAGGGTTTGCTGCAATTCTGCCGGTGCAATACCTAACTGTTCACGAGTAGCAGCTGCGTTTATGTATTGATCTATATTATCCATATTGGACTCCGCTCCACCTCTAAAATGATTACAAAATGCGGTCATAAAAAATAATGCGAAATATGTGCCATATTTAAATAATAAAAATAATGTAATTAAATCAGTGTGTTACATTTGTTTTTGGATTTCTGGATAGTTAAAGTCAAAAAGGTGACGCTATTTGACCTGTAAAAATGTAATTATTTATAACTTTTTGTAAAACTGATGCTAATTTAAGCAATCAAAGTAAGAAGTAAGCTAATATGTAAATTAAGGAGATAAACATGTTTCGATTATTTAAAAAAATAAAAAGCCATGCTTTGAATTTATTATTAATTAGCTTTTTATTTTCGGGCATCTCAGCTTATGCAGTCGAGAAGGCCACACCTGAAAACAACTCTGTACTGACAGACATGGTTAATCCTGGTTATCACGAAAAACCGGCATGGTTTAAAGAATCATTTCTTGATTTGCGTGAAGATGTTCAGGAGGCAACTGCAAATCAAAAGCGGGTATTACTTTATTTTTACCAGGATGGTTGTCCATATTGTGCAAAATTATTGCAGGATAATTTAGGGCAGAAAAATATTGCAGATAAGACCCGCAACAATTTTGATGTAATTGCAATAAATATGTGGGGTGACAAAGAAGTCACGGACCTTACAGGGCAATTAACGACTGAAAAAAAATTTTCAGAGAAAATGAAAGTTATGTATACGCCGACATTGGTATTTTTAACAGAGCAAGGTAAAGTCGCATTACGTGTAAATGGTTATTATGCTCCTAACAAGTTTGAAACTGCTCTTGATTACGTACGAGGTAAAAACGAGAGTAAGATCACATTCAGGGACTACATACGTAAATTCATTAAAAAATCTTCTTCTGGTAAGTTGCATACACAAAGTTTTATATTAAAACCACCGTATAATTTGCAAAAATTAATATCATTCCCGAAACCTTTAATTGTATTATTCGAACAAAAGAAATGTTATTCCTGTGATGAGTTGCATAATGATATATTCAGGCGCAAGGAAACGATTGAACAAATAAACCGTTTTAATATAGTACGCCTGGATATGTGGAGTAACGAAAAACTGGTAGATATACAGGGTAAAACGATATCAGCAAAGACATTAGCTAAAACATTTAAAATTAATCATTCTCCCAGTTTTATTTTTTTTGACAATAAAGGTAGTGAAGTATTTAGAATAGATGCTTATTTAAAATCATTCCACACGCAATCAGTTATGGATTACGTGGCTTCGGGCGCTTATAAAACTCAATCAAATTTTCAGCGTTTTATTGGTGAGAGGGCCGATAAACTTGAGGCGCAAGGTATACATGTAGATCTGATGAATTGAATTTATTTAAAAAACTGGAGGAATAAATGAATATCGCTTTCAAGTATAAGAGTGTATTCTATTTAGTTAATAGAATCTGGATGCAATATTTATAGCATTTAATGCTTGATAAATCATTGGTAGGTTTCGCATAACACTTCAAACGTGTATTGATATGAACACCATGGTAACCACGTCAGAGAGTTAGCATAAGAGAATTCTTGGCGGAATTAAATAATACATAAGAAATATAAATTAATGAGCAAAATCAAAATCAATGTTGATAAATTACTGGTTGGAATGCATGTCATTGAACTTGACAAGCCATGGAGTGAAACATCATTTTTATTCCAGGGATTCCGCATTACTAATAATCAGGAAATTGAACAGTTACAAGAATCCTGTAGTTATGTTTATATAGATGAAGAGAAAAGTACTGTCGATATATCTTCTAATTTAATTACAAATAAATCTTCACCACGGGAGAAAAAGGATCACAAATGTGAGCAGCTGTCGAATATTCAGGTAAAACATAAACCCTACGAGGAAAAATTTGAATCTGAATTTCCGGTTGCAAAAGAAATTTACCTTGATTCAACTGAAAAAATGCATGTGTTTTTCAATGACGT
>JAOUOK010000287.1 GCA_029880425.1 Gammaproteobacteria bacterium | reverse complement strand
CCTTTAAACAAGGACATAAAATTTTAAGCTGTGGTAACGGCGGCTCTGCAGCTGATGCACAACACTTTGCCGCAGAACTTGTTTGTCGCTTTGAACGGGAACGCCCTGCGCTTGCAGCGATTGCACTTACTGTCGATACCTCGGCATTAACGGCAATTTCAAATGATTACCATTATGATGAAGTTTTTGCCCGTCAAATTGATGCACTGGCAAAACCCAACGATGTATTACTGGCCATCTCAACCAGTGGTTTTTCTCCTAATGTTGTACGCGCCATTGAACAAGCCCATGATCATAATATGACAGTAGTGGCATTAACCGGGCGTGATGGTGGAAAAATAGCAAAAATTCTGAATGAAAATGATGTCGAAATTCGGGTTCCTTCTGATTCAACAGCGCGAATCCAGGAAGTCCATTTACTGACAATTCATTGCTTATGTGATCAAATTGATGAAATGCTCTTTCCTGGCAATAATTAAAAACAACGATTATTATTAAAATGTCGTTATCTCCCGATTTTCTCAGTGCAATCCGAAATACTCTCAACAAAGATCAAGTTTTAACTGATCCCGCAGATGTCTGGAGTTATGGCTATGATAATAGTCGGCGCCATGCTGTGCCTGAGCTCGTTGTTCAGCCTTGTACTCATGAACAGGTTCATAATATTGTATTACTATGTAATGAATATAAAGTTCCACTTACTGCTCGTGGCCGTGGTACCGGGACAACCGGTGCAACAGTACCATTACAAGGCGGTGTTGTTCTTTCCACGGAAAAATTAAACCGTATTATCAAGGTTGACCCGGCAAACCGTTATATCGTAGTAGAGCCCGGTGTCACCAACCAGCAGGTTCAGGACGCAGTAAAAGAACATGGTTTTTTCTGGCCCCCCGATCCAACCAGTAGTGCCTATTGCTCAGTGGGAGGCAACCTTGCTTATAACTCAGCCGGTCCGCGTACAGTAAAATATGGAACACCGCGAGAAAATACTTTTGGCTTACGGGCTGTAACCGGCCTGGGTGAAGAAATCCGCACCGGTGTTTATACATCAAAAGGCGTCATAGGTTACGATTTAACCCGCCTGTTAATTGGTTCCGAAGGAACACTGGCGGTGATTACCGAAGCCACTTTAAAACTGACACCGCTTGCAGAAAGCAAACGTACATTGCAATTAATTTATGCAGATATCGAGTCTGCTGCCACAGCTGTTTCAGCCATCATGGCACAACCCACAATTCCTTGCGCACTTGAATTTATTGATGGCAATGCGATTGACATGATTCGTGACTATTCTGATATTACTTTTCCTGAAAATGCCGGCGCCATGTTAATGATTGAAGTTGATGGCCCCGAAACACAGCTGGATTATTCAGTTAATGACATAAAAACAGCAGCTCAAAACCCGGCTTTACTTGAACTTAAAATTGCCTCTACTAAAGAAGAAGTTGAAGCCCTTTGGGCAACCAGGAAAGCGTTATCACCAGCATTAAGAAATATCGCACCAAAGAAAATAAACGAGGATGTAGTTGTTCCGGTTTCAAATATCCCGACCCTGATTCATGGTCTTGAAAAATTATCAGAAGAATACCAGGTACCCATCGTTAATTTTGGGCATGCAGGTAATGGTAACATCCATGTCAATCTATTATTCAACCCCGATGATGAAACTCAGAATAACAACGCGCATAAGTGTCTTGATGGTGTTTTTGATTTAGTACTACAACTCGATGGAACACTTTCAGGTGAACACGGTGTCGGTATAGAAAAGCGGGATTTTGTTGACCGTGAAATTGAACCCGTTACCCTGGCGTTGATGAAGCGCATTAAAAAAGAATTTGATCCAAACCAAATTCTCAATCCCGGAAAAATGTTTCCCCTGGATTAATTATTATGAATGATTCATCTATAGATCATCATCATATCTGGCACCCTTACAGTGCCATGAACTCACCTTTTCCTGTATATGAAGTTGAATCTGCTGAAGGTGTTTACCTTACCCTTAAAGATGGCAGAAAACTGATCGACGGCATGTCGTCCTGGTGGTGCATGATTCATGGTTATAATCATCCCACTATGAATGCTGCAATTGAATCTCAATTAAAAAAAATGTCGCATGTCATGTTTGGTGGCTTAACGCATGAGCCGGCAATTAAATTAACTGAACGACTGGTTAAGATTACACCTGAACCACTGGAAAAAGTTTTCTATTCTGACTCTGGATCAGTGGCCGTCGAAGTCGCAATGAAAATAGCCATTCAATACTGGCATGGCAAAGCACAAACTGACAAGCACAAATTTATAGCCTTACGCTCTGCCTATCACGGTGACACCTTTGCAGCCATGTCAGTGTCTGATCCTGAAACGGGCATGCACAGTTTATTCAATGATGTTTTAATAAAACAAATTTTCATTGACCAGCCCGGCTCACGTTTTGGTGAATCATGCCAACAAAACGACATTAACCAGCTTGAAAGTGTCTTAAAAAATCATGGTGATGACGTTGCTGCTCTTATTATGGAGCCTATTGTTCAGGGCGCCGGTGGAATGTGGTTTTATTCTGCTGACTTTCTCAGGCAAGCTAAAAGTCTCTGTGAAAAATATAATGTTCTTCTGATCCTGGATGAAATTGCGACGGGTTTTGGACGTACCGGTAAACTCTTTGCCTGTGAACATGCAAACATTTCTCCTGATATTATGTGTGTCGGTAAAGCATTAACGGGCGGTTACATGACCCTGGCGGCAACACTTACGACTCAAGAAATATCTGACACCATCGATCAAGGAGAACCCGGCGTTTTTATGCATGGACCTACCTTTATGGCAAACCCACTCGCATGTACAGCAGCCTGCAGCAGTATTGATTTATTACTCAGTTCTGACTGGGAAAATTCAATAAAACAAATTGAGATGCAACTTAGTAATGGACTTGAACAATGCAAAGAGTTCCAACATGTTAACGACGTACGTATCTTAGGCGCCATTGGTGTGGTTGAAATGAAGCAGGCTGTCAACATGAAGACGATTACTGAAAAGTTTGTTAACGCTGGTGTATGGATAAGGCCATTCGGAAAACTCGTCTATTTAATGCCACCGTATACCATATCAGCTCAAGAACTTGACACGCTTATACAGGCACTTGTCCTGGTATTAAAAGAACAACAGCAATAAAGCTATTCCCCGGTATAACAAGGCAGCTTAAACCAGAAAGTACTTCCCTCACCTACCTTACTTTCAAAGCCCATGATGCCGCCCATATGTTCAATTAATTCCTTACTAATCACCAGGCCAATACCGGTTCCATCGATGCCGTGACTTTCGACTCCAAGCCGCTCAAAAGGATTAAATATTTTATCTGAATTGCTCTTCGAAATACCAATACCTGTATCCTTAATATTAAATTTAATCCAGTGATTTTTTTCATAAACACATTCAACTGTCACTTTTCCGTTTTCTTTGTTGTATTTAATCGCATTAGTTATCAGGTTAATAAAAACCTGCTTTAACCGTGTTTCATCTGCATAAATTAACTTTTGCTTACAGATACCTGCTGAAGATTCAAGTACAAGTCC
>JAOUOK010000286.1 GCA_029880425.1 Gammaproteobacteria bacterium | reverse complement strand
CGTTTAAATACGAACAAGTATCATTATTTTTGGAGAAAGACATGTACGCGGTAATTGAAACCGGTGGCAAACAATATCGAGTCACTGAAGGCCAGTATCTCAAAGTAGAAAAACTGGGTCTTGAAGAAGGTGCTTCACTCGAAATAGATAAAGTACTGATGGTTGCCAATGGCGATGATGTCAAAGTAGGCGCACCTTATGTTGCTGGCGGTAAAGTCACAGCTAAAGTGAAAAGTGTTGGTCGCGGTAAAAAAATTCGCATCATCAAGTTCCGTCGCCGGAAGCACTCTCGCAAAACACAGGGACATCGTCAGTCCTTCACTGAAATTGAAATTACTGGCATTTCAGCTTAAGTAATTAAAGAAAGATTGAGGTAATACAATGGCTCATAAGAAAGCAGGCGGTAGTACTCGTAACGGACGTGATTCCGTATCCAAGCGTTTAGGTGTTAAGCGTTTCGGTGGTCAAAGCGTATTAGCGGGTAACATTTTAGTTCGCCAACGTGGTACTAAAGTTCATCCTGGTGTGAATGTTGGTATTGGTAAAGATGATACACTTTTCGCGAAAGCCGATGGTGTGGTTCTTTTTCAAAAGAAAGGACCGAAGAATCGTCAATTTGTGAGCATTGTTCCTGCTGAATAAGCAAGCCGAACAAGCTGACAAATAAATGCCCCGTCCTGGCTAAAACCAGGCGGGGTTTTTTCGTTATATAGGTCGGCCTTCAGGCGACCTACACATGGTTTAAATTATGAAATTCGTCGATGAAGCAACAATTAAGGTAGAAGCAGGCAAGGGCGGTAACGGCATTGTTAGTTTTCGTCGTGAAAAATATATTGAACTCGGCGGTCCAGATGGCGGTGACGGGGGTGATGGTGGCAGTGTTTACCTGGTGGGTGACGTTAATTTAAATACCCTGGTCGATTTTCGCTACGCACGACGTTTTAAAGCCCAGAATGGTGAACCGGGCCGGGGCAGACGTATGACGGGTAAAGGTGGCGATGACCTTTATATACGGGTTCCACTGGGAACCATGGTGTTTGATGCTGAGACCGAAGAACAAATCGGTGACGTGACTGAACATGAACAACATTTATGTGTTGCCCAGGGCGGCTTTCATGGTATTGGTAATGTGCGTTTTAAAAGCAGTACTAACCGGGCCCCCCGCCAATGTAAACCGGGTACGCCGGGAGAAGCACGAACACTGAGAATGGAAATGAAGGTGTTGGCAGATGTAGGCTTATTAGGCTTACCCAATGCCGGTAAATCTACTTTAATCAGTTCAGTATCTGGTGCGAGACCAAAAGTTGCCAATTATCCTTTTACCACGCTTTATCCTAATCTTGGTGTGGTCAGGGTTGATCATAGTCGAAGTTTTGTTGTGGCAGATATCCCCGGTATTATTGAAGGCGCAGCTGAAGGCGCCGGGCTGGGGATCCAGTTTTTAAAACATGTATCAAGGACACGCTTATTATTACATCTTGTTGATATTGCGCCACCGGATGAAAATGAAGACCCGCTTGAGGCTATTCGGGTTATTGAAAAAGAAATGGTGCGCTTTAGTCCGGAGCTGGCAAATTATGAGCGTTGGTTAGTTATTAACAAGATAGACCTGTTACCTGAAGAGGAACGTGATCAAATTTGTGATGACCTAGTTAAACGGCTGGATTGGAAAGGCAAGGTTTTTAAAATTTCAGCAGCAAGTAAACAGGGAACACAGGAATTGTGTTACAAGATAATGGATTATGTTGAAGAACAAAAAGAAAAAGTATTAATTGACGATGACGTTGCCGAAGTGGCTGAACAGGCGCCAACTGAATAAAAAATTAAGAATTAGAAATACCTATTGTAATGATGAATAAACGGGAAAACATAAAGCAAAGCAAACGCTGCGTCATTAAGATTGGCAGCGCCTTGTTAACCAATGATGGTTCTGGTTTAAACCGGGGAGGCATTGCTACGTGGGTCGAACAAATTTCAGCTTTACGCAAAAGTGGCGTTGAAGTTGTGCTGGTTTCTTCAGGTGCGGTTGCCGAAGGCATGTGTCGTTTAGGCATAAAAAAACGGCCTGAAACGATACATGAATTACAGGCTGCGGCCGCGGTTGGTCAAATGGGCCTTATTCAATCATATGAATCGGCTTTTTCTAAGTATGAGCTGCATACGGCGCAGGTTCTCTTAACCCATGATGATTTGTCGAACCGGCAGAGGTATTTAAATGCACGTAATACCGTGCGGAGTTTGCTTGCTCTTGGTGTGATTCCTATTATTAATGAAAATGATACGGTAGTAACCGATGAGATTCGTTTTGGCGATAATGATACTTTAGCTGCGTTAGTGGCAAACTTAATCGAAGCTGATTACCTGCTGATCCTGACCGATCAAAATGGCTTGTTTGATCGCAATCCACGTGAGCATGCTGATGCAAAGCTAATAACAGAAGCATCGGCAAATGATAATTCATTAGCAGCAATGGCTTCAGGTGGTGCCGGAACATTTGGTCGTGGTGGTATGGCAACAAAAGTCAGCGCGGCAAAACTTGCTTCGCGTTCTGGTGCATCTACCCTGATCGCTGCAGGAAAGGAATCAAATATCATTAGTCGTTTATTCGAAGGTGAAGCAGTAGGTACCTTGCTTTATGCGGAACAAAGCCCTGTTGCGGCTCGAAAACAATGGTTAGCCGGGCATCTACAAATCCAGGGGCAACTGACGATTGATGATGGCGCGGTAAATAAATTACGAGACTCAGGCAGCAGTTTGCTGGCTGTGGGTGTGCGTGAAGTGCAGGGTAATTTTAGCCGTGGCGAAATTGTGAGCTGTGTAAATCTTATAGGAGATGAAGTTGCCCGAGGCCTGGTTAATTATAGTGCACAAGATGTAATGAAAATTAAAGGTAAGGCAAGTAAAGATATTGAGTCTATTTTAGGCTACGTCGATGATGCAGAGCTTATTCATCGGGATAACCTGGTTTTAATTTAGGAGTTTATATTCTTTTAGATTATCAGTTTTTTTTAGTGTGATTCAGAAGGCTAACCCCACTTTCTGCATCTTTAACATGTATCTTTCCGTATCAAGATCGGCTTTGGGGTTATCTTCTGTGGGATTTAAATATCAATCTTATCCGCTTTATACTCTCAAATATGGATTCATTGTTATAGTGACTAACAAAAACTGCTTCATTAAAAGAGTCGTTCTTTATATTGCTATTTACCATTCAAATTTCCTGCAAAATGGTTGATAGATGATTTCTCGTTAATTGATATTTTTAGTCTTAAATGGGGACTAAAACGCCAAATTCTCCTGCTATATAAGGGGAATTGAATGGATAAATGGTTTTTTGGGGATGTATTATTAAAGAAATGGGTTATTAGCCCGACATATATTAAGTATATAGGTATAGTTAATATATGAAAGAGATATATTCTGATTGAGCTGGCGGTGTATGTTTAACCTGGTTAACTAAATGTAAAAAAGGTTTGGTATGAAAAAGACAGTATTTTTCACGTTTATTTTGCTTCTCTTTTGTGTTGAGAG
This sequence comes from Gammaproteobacteria bacterium, assembly GCA_029880425.1. Taxonomy (GTDB): domain Bacteria; phylum Pseudomonadota; class Gammaproteobacteria; order UBA6429; family Thiohalophilaceae; genus JAGLTQ01. The sequence continues at coordinate 40 of JAOUOK010000286.1, read as the reverse complement.
TTACGCAGGACCGGTAAAAGTAAAAATGCCGAATGGCCTG
>JAOUOK010000284.1 GCA_029880425.1 Gammaproteobacteria bacterium | reverse complement strand
CTGGTTAATGCAACTGCTATGACATGTTGTTTATATTTCACGATATAAATAGAAATTTGGGCATCATCGAGCATACGCTGCAAATCACTGGGCTGGGTACGATAATGCGCTAATACCAATAATGCAAAAACCTCCTTAAGCAAGCTTTCATCTTTTGTAACCTCTAACCTGCTGAGAACACTGAATTCCAGCTGGCTGTTATCAATAATACCAATATCATTAGCGGAAGCCACTTCAGCATCAAGACATAATAAGCTGAACATCCAGTTTTCAAGTGGATCATTCTCAGCCCAGCGTACCGGGGTTTTCATCAGGCATTTTTTCCAGCCAGCCTTTTGTTCATTGAGCACTTTATTAAAGCGTACAGAAAATCCACGTCCTGTTCCTTCATAACCATGTACCGTGGTTGCAAAAACACAAAATGGATAACTGTTTAATAATGATGTGAGTAACGGAACAGGTATCGCAGCTGCTTCATCAATGAAGAGCATGTCTGCCTTTATATCTTCTGCAATCAACTGGTCTGGTGAATAAAATTGCAGTGTACTATTTTTATATTTAATTTTTCCGGGACAGGCTTCAGCCTGCGGCAGCATTAATTCAAGATGTTTAAATATAATTTTAGTCGCCTTTAATCGTGGCGCCGTTACCGCAATATTCTGAATCCCGCTTTGGATTAACCTTGCCGCCGCGATCCCGATGGCCGCTGACTTACCCCGGCCACGATCAGAATTTATGACTATAGGATTAAAACTTTTATTCCTGACTTCATTTTCAATCACTTCAACAACTGATTCTTGTTCCGGGGTTAAAAAAGGTTCACTACATTGATGTAATGTAGTTGCTATCTCCACATCGGAAAAATTAATCGTGTTGTCTTCCTGGCGGATAACCACCATGGCAGGTGTTGAAGTAATACTATGAATTAAACGTTGACCAAAAAATGAAAGATATATCGTGTCCCAGTTTTCTACTGGAGGCATTAAAAGAAAAAATACACCTCCACCTACAACAATACCCGTGATAGCTGCAAAAGCATCGGTATTGAATTGGCTATTGGCATCAAAAATGACAACCCGCTTTTCTCTTCCCAGCCAGCTATTTGCCTGCTTAACCGCGGCAGAGGGAATTGATGGCAGAGGTTCTTCACCCAGCCATAGGCATTGCATTTCATGATCTTTCAGAATTTCACCAAGGCATTGTTTTTGCCAGCTACTTTCACCGGCAATAATAAAAATATGACGGTGCCGATCCGGGTCAGGCTGCCGCGCTATCAATTCCCTGATTTGTGAGAGATTAAGTGACAAATGTATTCCTTACAGCATTAATACTATACACAAGGCTAACATATTACAGCTATTAAAAATGACCTGGTGTAAAAGATCAAATCATATAATCTGATTTAACAGGTAGCCATGCTAGATAATGACTATTAGCAGTTTTTATTAAAAATAGAGAATAGATTTCGTACGATTCTGCCAGAAAAATACTATACAGGTTTATCTGCTGTATCTGAGAGGATGATGCAGTATTGAATAAAAATGATGATATGCATGTAATAAAGATATAAAACGTTTTAAAGCATATTTTCGCTGACTAATTCCAGCCAGTGTTTTACCGGAAGTTGCGCTTTACTTGCAATGTGCATCTGGCAACCAATATTAGCCGTGGCAATTATATCTGGCTGTTCTTTTTGCAATGCAGATAATTTATTGCTTAATAATTGTTGCGATAACACTGGCTGTAAAATGGAATAGGTACCCGCTGAGCCACAACATAAATGTGAGTCTTCAACCTGTGTCAGGGTAAATCCCGCATTCTGTAATATCTGTTCCACTACGCCATTAATTTTCTGTCCATGCTGTAATGTACACGGACTATGGAAAGCAACTTTAAGTGATGCTTGTTTTGTCGTGATAGAAGCAAGATTTTCTTTATACAGAATTTCACTTATATCTTTAGCCAGTGCACTGACACGTTTTGCTTTATCTGCATAAGTACTGTCATGCTTCAATAAATCTGCATATTCCTTAACCACGCTACCACAACCACTTGCCGTAATTATAATCGCTTCAGCGCCCTGTTCGATATGTGGCCACCATGCATCAATATTACGTCGCATAAAATCCAGTCCTTCTTCCTGAGCGGATAAATGATGACTGACTGCACCGCAACAACCTGCTTTCTCTGCTGTAATTAATTCAATATCAAGTTTCTGTAAAATTCTTGTAGCAGCCTGGTTGGTTTGTGGCGTAACTACCGATTGCACACAACCTTGCAATAACAGCATCTTGCGTGCTTTTGTTTCTGTCACTATTGCAGCCGAGGAACCCGGTAACGGTAGTTTTCGTTTTATCGTTAAGGGTAATAGCGGGCGAAACAATAAACCGGTTTTATATAAAAAAGCAAAACGCTTAGGGTGAGGTACTATTGAACGTAATAATTTCCGGCTAACATATTGCAACACATTACGCGGGACATGTTGATCAACGATCTCCCGACCAATTTCAACCAGGCGGCCATAACGCACACCGGAAGGACAGGTTGTTTCACATGAACGACAGGTCAGGCAACGATCTAGATGTGACTGTGTCCGGCTGGTAATTTCATTTCCTTCAAGCACTTGCTTGATAAGATAAATTCGTCCGCGCGGGCCATCGAGTTCATCTCCGAGCAACTGGTATGTCGGGCATGTTGCCGTACAGAAACCGCAATGTACACAGGAGCGTAAAATAGATTCTGCTTCCTCAATATGAGGGTTAGTTTTAAATGTATCACTGATCGAGGTCTGCATGATGATTAAAGCTCTGGATAAAGTTTGCCTGGATTTAAAATATGATGCGGGTCAAACGCCTTTTTTAAATTTTCATGAATGCGCATCAAACCCGGGGTTAATGGCTGAAATACATTTACCTTATCAGCATGTCGAAATAAACTTGCATGACCATCAACTTCATCCATTGCCTTTTGTATAGTTTCTACAGCTACATCGGATTTTAACCAGCGTAATGCTCCGCCCCACTCATAAAAATAATCATCTGCATTTTCTTCAAGAGACAATAAGTCAGTATCTGAAGCCAGTGATAATCGCCATAATGGTTTTTCAGTCTTAAAAAATTCCAGCCGCTGTTCTTTTAAGTCTTGCCAATACTTATACGACTGTTCCTGTTCCATAGTCTCTCCGCTATCGCCGCCGATATAATTAACCGCGGCATCAACGGCTTTGGTTGCACCGGATAAACGAACACATAAAATTGAATCATGAAAACTGGTTGCGGATATCGGCAGTGGTGTCTGTGACCATGCATGCATCTTATCGATAGCATCTTTGGCTGAACAATTTATCACCCGGGTCATTTCTTTTTCAGCTTTAGGTAAGACTTTTAATGACACTTCCAACAATACACCGAGTGTACCCATGGCGCCGGCCATCAAGCGGGAAACATCATAGCCAGCAACATTTTTCATTACCTCGCCACCAAAGGTAAGCATCTCACCCTTGCCATTAATTATTTTACAGCCCAAAAGATAATCACGTGCAGCGCCGGCATAAGCACGACGTGGGCCGGATA
>JAOUOK010000285.1 GCA_029880425.1 Gammaproteobacteria bacterium | reverse complement strand
CAGTCGAGAAGCATTACCCGCAGAAGCACCGGCACCTTCAACACGGTAATTACCGAAGTTATTTGCCCGGAAGTTAGCTGTTGTTGCCTGGATAGTTTGGTTAGCATTTGCACCCACCTGGAAGATGGCTGTTCCAAATGTACCGTCTAAGAGTTTTTGTCCATTAAATTCTGTAGATGATGCAATACGATCCAGTTCTGAAACCAACTGACTTACTTCAGACTGAAGTGCCTGACGATCAGACGCCGAGTTAGTAGCATTAGCAGACTGTACTGCCAGTTCACGAATACGTTGCAAAATATTACCTGATTCAGCTAACGCACCTTCTGCTGTTTGTGCCAGAGAAATACCATCATTAGCGTTACGTACTGCTTGATCCAAACCACGAATCTGTGAAGTAAAACGTTCTGAAATGGCTAAACCCGCCGCATCATCCTTGGCACTATTAATACGTAGGCCCGATGACAAACGTTGCAAAGAGGTTTGCAATGCTGACTGAGACGTGTTCAAGTTTCGCTGTGAATTCAGCGACATGATATTGGTGTTAATGACTTGAGGCATGACGCACTCTCCTTAACGTTTAACCCGCTGACCCACATAGTGTGTTCCAGGGGAAATTATCTTTAGCGGATATACAAATTAATTAATGTATTCACCGCTCCCATCAACATTTGCGTCCAGTGGAGTTTTTTCTTTAGGGGGTTGGGTTAAAAAAGTTAAGATATACTAAAACACACTCTCTTCATATATTGTTGTTTTTATTGGTGTTTTTTATATTATTTTATGCTTGCTGCGAAAAAGCGGGATTTTCTTTTTATTTTTCAGCGAATCGGGGGCTACAGGGAATAAATATAATAGTATAACTATTGTGATGGAATTTTGAGTAACGGTATATTATTCCGGTTTTAGTCGCACATAAAATAAAAGCTAAGTAGCAATAGGAAAAATAAAAATTATAAAAAGTTAAACAAAGAAATATCCTGAACCCGGGTAAAAGCTTTCTGCGAAGCCTCAAGCCCGGTTAACTCAAGGTTCAATCTGCTTACTGCCTCTGCAAAATCCAGATCCTCTACATTCGATAATATTTCACGAATCTGAATTCGATAGGCTTCATTAATAGTTTCCTGGTTATCTAAAGCATTAAGACGTGCCCCGATATTACCGCGCACTTCAAGAATATTATCTAAAGAACGGTTTAAATCTGTCAGCGAACGATTCATGGCATTATGAAAACTGATTTTATCAACTGCTTCAGGTGTTTTAGTTTTTAAAGCCCGAATTAAGTTTTCCAGCGTGGTAAAAATATCCTGGTTTTGACTTGGCTTTACAACGAAATAATCACCATCTTCTGGAACACCTTTTATTGATGTATGCACACCGTTAAAAACAATTTCTTTTCCTGATTCAAAAGGTATACCTGTAGATAATACGTTTCCCTTTGAATCAATAACGCTGTAAGTTAAAGGGATCTCACCACTGTCTTTGTCGGCATAAGCCGGGTAGCTTTGGTTAAAAATAATACCGTAGGTATCAGCAATATAATCACCCGATGCTCGTCCCGGGTCAATAATACCGGTTCCATTATTGTCACTGTTATCATAGGTAGAAAAAAAACCGTTACCGTTTTTAATCTCAAGGAAAACTTCAGAACCGGGATCATCAACAGCGACACGACGACTGCCACTAATCTGAATTTCACGATGACTTTCATCTCCGTTATATTCAAAGCCACCGGCTTCATTACGGGAAAACGGTTTAAAACGACTTAAGCTTCCCGCGTACAGGTATTCATTATTACTGTCAGTTGTATTTGCAAGATTAAGCAATGCATCCTGGACTTGTTCAACTTCGGCAGCAATAAATAAACGGGTACTTTCATTTTGAGAATCATTATTCGCCTGGATTGCTAATTCACGTACACGATGAATCGATTCAACCACGTTTTCGAGCACACCCTCTGATAATGATATACGTGCACGAGCCGCATCAACGTTTGACTGGTGCTGGTCGATTGCTGAGAGTGTATCCTTTAAATTAACAACCCGTGATGCTGCTACAGGATCTTCAGAAGGTTTAAATATTTTTTTACCCGTCGCGACTTGTTGTTGAGTACGACTTAATGTTTCATGTTGTTTCAACATGGAGTTAATCGCATTTTGTTGCAACTGGAATGAGGATATCCTGGTCATTATCTTCTTAACACCCCGATTAACGTGTCAAACATTTCACTCGCCGCACCGATGACTTGTGCGTTTGCTTCATAAGCCTGTTGGTAACGAACCAGGTCTGCGGCTTCTTCATCAAGATTCACACCGGATACCGCTTCACGTTGTAACTTGGCCTGTTCATACAAAATATTTTGTGCTTCCCGATTAACATCCAGCTCATGGGTTTTACTACCAATACGACTTACCAGCTGGCTGTAAACTTCATTATAATTTGAAGTTCCATTATCAAGCGTAGGTTTACGCTGTAACTCACCCAGTTCAAGCGCATTCAGGTTATTACCAACAGCATCACGATTAAATTCAATAACAAAGGTGTCACCAGCTTTTGCTTTACCCGTTAACTGGACATTAAAACCCATATCCATTCCGGCAGGTGTTGGAAATAAATTAATCCCTTTCTCGGGATCATAATAAATGCCTTTTTCAATTTCGCCCGGTGGTATTGCTTCACCTTCACCAGCTTCAGTGCTTTCAGCAAGAGACTTAATTGTTGTCGCACGTGATGCAGCTATAGCTGGAATAGCAGATGTTGCCGGTGAACCAGGCTCTCCTGGTATTCCAGGGGTCGCGGGAATCGCTTTATTCTGTTCAGTTAATTGCTGAGACAAAATGAGTTTGCCTTTATCATCTAATAACTCAATATGATTTTCATCAATAAATCGAACAGTAATCGTTGGTGATAGCGTACCTTCTTTTAGTGTAAAACTCGGGGCACTAATATCCGTGATGCTCTTAAGTTCAGGTTTAACATCCCCCATATTATGTACCGAGGTGCGAACCCGAACAGGCGATGCAGCAGCAATATCATTTGCACGTTCAATTTCAACAGCGAACTCTCTTGCAGCGGCATTCGTTGGTCTTATTTTAAAACTGTCACCATTTTCAATGCTGGTGCCACGTTCAAGCTCAATAAAAATTCCTTCACTTTCAATACTTGCTGGCAGAGAAGTAAACTTACCGATAACCACATCATCTTTTTCACGGATCAGCGTATAAAGACCCGCGTTGTAATTCAGTATATAGTCACTGACGGTTAAGTTATCCGTATTTGAAATTGTTGTTTTGAGTTCGTAATCACCATTATTAGAGCTACTGGGTAATGTAAGTGGAGTTGATTTATCGATTGCCTTAAAAAAATCTCGACCTAATTCATTTTCTAAAGTCATACCTTTACGGTGCTGATCGTTAAATGATTTTGATACGCCAATCGCGATACGCCCGAGCTCATTTTGAGCCGCACTTAACATGTTATCGCGAAAGTCTATCAGGCCACCTATTGAACCACCTTTCAAAAATCGAGTGATAACCGAATCAGAACCCTGGTTTTTATAAATCACTTCGAGT
>JAOUOK010000283.1 GCA_029880425.1 Gammaproteobacteria bacterium | reverse complement strand
GTAATAGAAAAAGAAGTCGTTATAAAAGAAAATAAGCTTGAGCTGGATAATGCAATTGAAAGTCTAAGTGCGTTACTCGATAAAATGATTCTCCCGGCAGATTTACAGGTGGAAGTTAATTTAATTAAAAGTAAATTAAGCCGTTCGGCAAATGAAGAGATATTTTTAATCTCGCTGAAAAAGACCGTGGCAATTACCGCCGATGTCCTGGCCAGGGTTAAAAAAGAAAAAAATGAAATAGAAGAATTTTTAAAGCAGCTTACCGGGCGCCTGCATGAGCTGGATAAAGATATCAGGGAAACGGCGAGGATAAGAGAGTTAACTCATCAGCATGGACAGGAAATGACAGATGGAATGAAAATTGAAATGAATTCAATGGAGCTGGGAATTAACAATATTAATAATCTTGAAGAGTTAAAAACAGCGATCCAGTCCCGCGTTATTTTATTACGTAACCACGTTGATAATTTTATTAGCAGCGAGGGTGAAAAAAACCAGCAAGCCATTTCTGTTATTGAGCAGTTGAAAAACCAGGTCAAGGAAATGGAAAAAGAGTCAGAAGAGCTCAGGCAACAAATCGAAAAGGAAAAACAGCAAACACTACGTGACGTATTAACAGAAATTCCAAACCGGCTGGCCTATGAAGAAAGGTTAAGCCTGGAGCTTGCGAATTATCGTCGTAACAAGGTTCCTTTTACGCTTGTGGTATGGGATATTGATTTCTTCAAAAAGGTTAATGATGTCTATGGGCATGCAGCCGGTGACCAGGTATTAAAACTGGTGGCATCAATTTTTAATAAAAATATGCGTGAAACTGATTTTATCGCACGTTATGGTGGTGAAGAATTCGTTTCTCTTTTACCGGCAACAGATATTAAAGCAGCACAATTTGTAACGGATAAATTAAGAGAATTAATTGCAAGCAGTAATTTTCATTTTCGCGATGAACCGGTCAAGGTCACGGTATCGGCTGGTTTTGCGGAAGTGAAAGAAAACGAAGAAGGGGAAGCCCTGTTTATCCGGGCTGATAAAGCTTTATATAAGGCAAAAGAAAGTGGGCGGAATAACTGTCAGGTAGCAGTTTAGCAGGCCAGGCTTTTTAATTTTTAAATCATTACATCACTTGAGAAAGATACTCACCTAACTTCATATCATCCGTAAGGATATGGCCTGTCAGCCAGCGCTCTAAAAACATGAGATCATCTTCAGAAATAGTATTATCAGCCATAAGAATTTTATCCTGTAATTCCTTTGCAGCCTGGACCAGTTCACGATGAATTTCTTTATGCTGCTCAATATCCGTATAACCATATTTAAGCATTAAGCGTTCTTCATGACTGAAATGCCAGCTAGTACAATTTATAAGTTCGTCAATTACCGCTTTCAGGTATTCCTGAGATTCACCATCGGCTAATGCATGATTGAGAATATTAAAAATATCTATTAGTTTACGATGGTCTTCATCAATCTCATCAATTTCAACGCTGAGCACCTTGCCCCAAATTAAATCTTTCATACACTTTCTCCTGCCTGAAAAAACAATTGCAAATGTTAGTAGTAACTATACCAAAAACACTCATATCTCATTTGTTTATGTTTTTTATTGTAAATAAAGCTTAGCACCTGACAATTAACATTTAAATATGAAAAATCACTGAGTAGTTACTTACATATAATGCCAGAGTGTGAATTTCGTCATGTTATGATAATGATTTATATCACATATATACATCCAGGCTGGTAATAAACGTATCATTAGAGAGTAGTTTTTTCACAATCATGTATAGTAAATACTAGTTATTTTGTTATTAGGGTGATGTGTGAAGAAGATTTTTTATAAATATAAATTTGATTTTAATGATGGTGAACATAAGGAATTCCTGGTTGATTTTGATAGCAGGAGTTTAAAATCAAAATTACCTGATGGTTCTCAGTATCCTGACTGGTCTCAGCTTGAATTTAATCAATGTAGCCATTGCCCGTTAACCAGCGATGATTATCTTTATTGTCCACTTGCGGTCAACCTGGTTCCGATTATCTATTGGAGTAAAGATTTCAAATCATATGATGAGGTCGAGGTAACAATTATTTCGACTGAACGAGAAGTGCGTGCACATACAAGTTTACAACATGCCATAAGTTCACTGCTGGGTTTGTTAATGAGTAGCAGTGCCTGTCCGAAAATGAAATTTTTACGTCCCCTTGCACGTTTTCATCTTCCACTTGCAACACACGAAGAAACAATATTCAGAACGGTATCTTCAACATTATTAAGAAATTATTTAAGGGATAAAGATAACAAAACAATTGAAGCTGCACTGGCTGATTTAAAAAACCAATACTGGGAATTACAGGAGGTAAATCAATTTATTGCCAAACGAATTCGTGTTGCAATTAAAAAAGATGCAGCAGTGAATGCGATCGTTTTACTCGATGCCTTATCAAAAATAGTTTCGTACAGTATTGATGATTCTTTACAACAGATACAATACTTATTTAATGATGAAACAGATGTAGCTTAAGTGAGTTAGTATAAATATAAAAGGCAGAAAAAGTCTGCCTTTTATATCAGTGCATTAGATAGCAGATAGCTGTGCCTGTATTTGGCGATTCAGGTTTTGAATCCAGCTATTATAGTTTTTATGAATATTGGTGCCGTCATAATTCAGGTTTTGGCTATCTTTATAAGTAATGCTGTAGCCATTTTTTGTATAGTTGATGTTAATGATCGCAACGTGCTTACGCAAAAATAATGTTCCAACAATTAGCCCTGTTGTTTTTGCTTTCATATTCCATCCCAGGCCGGCACCTGCACGAATAATGGCCTTTTTCACGTCATTTGAGGAATACTTTCCGCTGATATTGACGGGGGCATCTTCAATATTGAGAATAGGATTTGCTCGACATCCGGCTAAAATTAACATTAATGCAGTCGCTATTATGACTATGTAATTTTGCTTTATTTTCATTATCTGTTTTCCCTTTCGATTGAAATTCATTACAATATTTTTCTTAAATAATATTGCTTTATATCCGGGGTTAGTATGCAACAGAACAACAAAATTGACAATTTGGCGATTGTTATCCCCGCATATAATGAACAAGCGACCATTCGGGATATCGTTAAACGTGCTTTAAAACAAAGTGATAAAGTCATCGTCATCGATGATGGTTCAGCAGATAACACCATTGCTGAACTTGAAGGCCTGGCTATAACGCTGATAAAACATCAAACCAATAAAGGTAAAGCCGCCAGCTTATGGGATGGCTTTAGCTCGGCGCTTGAAATGAGTGTTGATGCCATTATTACTCTTGATGGTGATGGCCAGCATGCACCGGAAGATATCCCGTTACTTTTGGCGAAAGCAAAAGATTACCCTGAAGATATTATTATTGGTGCCCGCCTGGCAGATAAGTCCGCAATACCGGCTAAAAGATATTATGCTAACAAGTTTGCGAATTTCTGGATTGCCTGGGCCGCGGCTTACCCGATCCATGACAGCCAGTCTGGTTTTCGTTTGTACCCGGAAAAATTATTTTATGATTTAAAGATTTCAACCAGGCATGGTTTCGTCTTTGAAAGT
>JAOUOK010000011.1 GCA_029880425.1 Gammaproteobacteria bacterium | reverse complement strand
GCAGGTGCTTCTTCAGTCATTGCCACCATGGGTGCTTCTTCAATTACAGGTTCAGGTTGAACTTCCATTTCTGGCGCAAGTTCTGGCTCTGACTCAACTGTTTCAGCGATAACCGGTGCTGGTTCAGCAAATTGTTTTGGTGCCCGACCAGGAGGATCAATCAACATGGTATATTCACGAAGCATACGACCATTTTTCCAGTTCATCTCCAGCAGGAAATTCATAAATGGTTCGCGAACAGTTTCCGTAGTCGTGACATGAATATAGTAGTCACCACTTGAGTTTTGTTTTACTTTAAAACGGAGTTTATTTAGAAGTGCGGTACGATCGATGCCCGAACGTAAAAATGCTTCCTCCGAAGCAAGTGCAACCGTCAAACTTTGAATATCACTAGCTGTTGCTGATACTAAAGTCACCTCAGCATTCAACTTCTCATTCAAAGATGATTTTAACTTGATTCCCCCAAATCCCAATGCCTGAACCGACAAAGGCGACATCGTTAGACCAGCAGATATAATAAAAACGGCCAGCTTACGCAGCATAACAACTCTCCACTTCATTTAGCGTCCCTCAACGCAACAGCCAATTTCAGGTGTATTTTCTTATTTTTCAATAACTTACCTAAAATTAGCTCGAAAATTCTTTATAAGTATGCAGTAACTATAGCTTATATGTAAAGTTTTACCAAAATTTCTGCAATTTGAACAGCATTAACTGCTGCTCCTTTTCGCATATTATCCGTGACTAACCACAAATTTATTCCATTTTCTGATGAAATATCTTCGCGTACCCTGCCAACATAAACTGAATCATTACCGGCAGACTCAGTTACTGGCGTCGGCCAGTCACCCGGAGCCTGTCCAGTGACTAATTCAATACCACTCGCTTCCTGTAATAATTCACAAACCTTAGCAGCAGAAATGTTTTCATGGGTTTCAATATGAACCGATGCAGCATGACCGATAAATACTGGTACACGCACTGCAGTGGCATTCACAGAAATTGAATTATCATTCAATACTTTTTGCGTTTCCCATACCAGTTTCATCTCTTCTTCGGTATAACCATTATCCTGGAACTCACCAATTTGTGGTAACACGTTAAAGGCAATTTGTTTTGGATAGGTTTTACATTTCACATCACGAAAGTTAAGCAACGCCGCAGTTTGCGAAGCGAGCTCTTCAGCCGCTTCTTTTCCTGAGCCCGAAACGGATTGATAAGTAGAAACATTAACCCGCTTTACGCCGGCTGCATCATGAATCGGTTTCAGTGCCATTAACATCTGTATTGATATACAACTGGGCAAGGAAACAATTTTACGTTTATTAATGTCATCCAGTGCTTCTTCATTGACTTCCGGAATAACAAGAGGAACATCGTTATCATTCCGAAAAGCGGGTGTACGATCAATAACGATACAGCCCGTGGATGCTGCCTTTTCGACATACTCTTTTGACAATGCTTCAGTTGAAACAAAAAAGGCAATCTGTACCCGCGAAAAATCAAACGTACTTACATCACCTATTTTTAAAGCATAGCCACTAAACTCCAGGCGACTACCCGATGATGTTTCACTGTCTAACAAATATATTTGTCCAACAGGAAACTTTCGTTCTTCAAGAACTTCAAGCAGTGTTTCACCGACGGACGTTGTCGCACCAACAATTGCTATATCTACTTTTTCTATCATAAAAACGCTCTGTATTTAAATGCAAAGACGCAGAGTTCACTAAGAAACATTTAAAACTTTGTGTTATTAGTGACTTTGCTAACTCGGCGTTAAATTATGACTCTAAAAGAATCCGCAGCATGCGACGTAATGGTTCCGCAGCACCCCATAACAATTGATCACCTACTGTGAATGCTGAGAGATAATCATCACCCATAGAAAGTTTACGCATACGTCCAACCGGTACAGTTAATGTTCCGGTTACCGCGGCTGGTGTTAATTCTTTAATCGTCACTTCGGGTTCATTAGCAACAACTTTAACCCAGTCATTATGAGAAGCTAACATGTCGTTAATTTCATCCATAGGAACATTCTGTTTCATCTTGATAGTAAGTGCCTGTGAATGACAACGCATAGCGCCAATACGTACACATAAACCATCAATAGGCACAGGGTTATTTGAACGTCCAAGAATCTTATTTGTCTCAACCTGGGCTTTCCACTCTTCCTTAGTCTGTCCGCTGTCTCGTGGTACATCGATCCAGGGAATTAAACTTGCGGCTAAAGGAGCTGGCCATTGTTCAGTTGGGTAGGCATCACTACGTATAAAATCTGTAACCGATTTATCAATATCAAGGATAGCTGTTGCCGGATCAGCATTCATATCTTTTACGTTATCGTTAATTGCACCCATTTGCGAAATCAGCTCACGCATGTTTTTCGCACCCGCACCTGACGCGGCCTGGTATGTCATCGGCGTAATCCATTCAACTAAATCTTTTTTAAACAAACCACCAACAGCCATCAACATTAAGCTAACCGTGCAGTTACCACCGACAAATGTTTTAACGCCATTTGTCAGGCCATCTTTAATAACGTCTTTATTTACAGGATCTAAAATGATAATGCTCTCATCAACCATACGTAATGATGATGCCGCATCTATCCAGTATCCATCCCAACCAGCTTTACGTAACTCAGGATAAACTTCATTTGTGTAGTCACCACCCTGGGCAGTAACAATGACATCCATTGCTTTAAGCTCATTAATATCTTTTGCATCTTTTAATGCAGGTACATCTTTACCTACATCAGGACCCGCTTGTCCTGCTTGTGAAGTTGTAAAAAAAACAGGTTCGATATCATTAAAGTCATTTTCTTCGCGCATACGTTGCATCAGTACTGAACCAACCATACCGCGCCAGCCTACAAACCCTACTCGTTTCATCTTGCTTGCCTCTAAATATTTAAATTCAAAATATAAAATCTTGAACCACAGAGGACACGGAGAATACAGAGAAAAATATTTATTTATAAAACTCTGTATACCGCTGTGACCTCTGCGGTGAAAAAATAATTACAATGCAGCTACAACTGCATCACCCATTTCAGAAGTACTGACTTTCTTCATACCATCTGAATAAATATCAGCTGTACGTAAATTTTGCTCAAGTACTTTATCGACTGCTTTTTCAACACGCTCTGCCATCGTACTTTCATCAAGCGAATAGCGTAACATCATGGCAACAGACAAAATGGTTGCCAATGGATTAGCGATGTTTTGTCCTGCTATATCAGGTGCAGAACCATGAATGGGTTCATACATACCCTGCCCTTTTGAATTCAGTGATGCTGAAGGCAACATACCAATTGAACCGGTTAACATAGCTGCGCAGTCAGAAAGGATGTCTCCAAACATATTTGTTGTCACCATAACGTCAAACTGTTTAGGTTCACGTACCAGTTGCATCGCCGCGTTATCGACATACATGTGTGATAACTCAATATCAGAATTATCTTTATGGCATTCGGTCACAACTTCACGCCACATTTCAGTTACTTCCAGTACATTGGCTTTATCAACCGAGCACACTTTACTATTACGCTTACGCGCGATATCAAACGCCACTTCTGCAATACGTTTTACTTCCGATTCTTTATAAACCAGCGTGTTATACCCCTGGCGTTCACCATTATCGAGAGTACGTACACCACGTGGTTGACCAAAATAAATACCACCTGTTAACTCACGTACAATCATAATATCTAAACCAGATACAACTTCAGGTTTTAAAGTTGAAGCACCTGCAAGCTGTGGATAAAGAATGGCAGGACGTAAGTTTGCAAATAAATCCAGCTCAGCACGCAAACCTAACAGCCCTTTTTCAGGACGTACCGATATATCAAGTGATTCCCACTTATAACCGCCGACTGCACCAAGTAAAATTGCATCGGCTGCTTTTGCTTTAGTTAATGTTTCTTCGGGTAAAGGTGAGCCTGTCTCATCATAAGCAGCACCACCTACCAGGCCTTCTTCCATTTCGAGCGCAAGGCCATCAGCTTGCAGTGCCTTGATCACTTTAACTGCTTCAGCAACAATTTCCTGGCCAATGCCATCACCTGGCAGAACTAAAATTTTCTTTGTCATATTACTTTTCCTAATTCAAATTTCACCACAGAGAAGTCAGAGGTTTACAGAGTTTTCTTTAAATTTTTCTCTGTGTTTATCCCTGTCCTCTTTGGTTTTAAAAATTAATTAAATACCGCGTTTAGTTAAACAACCAGGGTGCTTCAGCACGACGGCATTGCTCATAAGCTTTAATGTCATCTGTGTGTTGCAAGGTTAAGCCAATATCATCGAGGCCATTTAATAAACGATGTTTACGGAACTCATCAACATCAAACGCAATAGTGCTGCCATCAGGCTTTGTAATGATTTGCTTTTCTAAATCAACATTTAACTCGTAACCTTCTGTTGCAGCGACATCGTTAAATAAATCATCAACCACAGCTGCATCTAACTTAATTAACAAAATGCCGTTTTTAAAACTGTTACTATAAAAGATGTCAGCAAAACTTGGAGCAATAACAACACGGAAGCCATAATCCAGCAATGCCCATGGCGCATGTTCACGACTTGAACCGCAACCAAAGTTTTCACGGGCAAGTAATATTTGTGCCCCCTGGTAACGTGACTGGTTTAAAATAAAATCTTCATTTAATGGACGCTTAGAGTTATCCATGCCTGGTTCACCGTGATCAAGATAACGCCACTCATCAAATAAATTAGGACCAAAACCGGTACGCTTAATTGACTTCAAAAACTGCTTAGGAATAATAGCATCGGTATCAACATTCGGCCTGTCCATCGGTGCTACGATTGCTTTTAAATTAATAAATTTTTCCATCGTCATTATTTCCTGTCTTTTTTTATGACATCAAGTCATTAACATCAACAAAGTGACCGGTTACCGCTGCTGCGGCAGCCATTGCCGGACTGACTAAATGTGTACGTCCACCCTGACCTTGTCGACCTTCAAAGTTTCGATTTGAAGTAGAGGCACAACGTTCTCCGGGTTCTAGCCTGTCAGCATTCATGGCTAAACACATCGAACAACCCGGCTCACGCCATTCAAAACCTGCATTAGTTAAAATTTTATCCAGGCCTTCTTTTTCAGCCTGTTGCTTAATTAAACCTGAGCCCGGAACAACCATCGCAAGTTTAATATTACTGGCAACTTTACGTCCCTTAGCCACTTCTGCTGCAGCACGAATATCTTCAATGCGTGAATTAGTACATGAACCGATAAACACTTTATCTACCTGGATTTCATTCATGGGTGTATTAGCCGTTAAGCCCATGTAATTTAATGCCGCAACCATACCTTCACGTTTAACATCATCTTTTTCATCTGCAGGATCAGGTACCTTGTTATCGATGCCCACCACCATTTCGGGTGATGTCCCCCAGGTGACCTGGGGTTTAATAGATGTTGCATCAATATTCACAACAGTATCAAAACTGGCATCAGCATCACTGTGTAAGTCACTCCATGCTTTCACCGCCTGCTCCCACTGTTCATCTTTCGGTGAGTATGGACGACCTTTAACAAAATCGATGGTCTTTTGATCAACCGCAACCATACCTGCACGTGCACCCGCTTCAATGGCCATATTGCATACTGTCATACGCCCTTCCATTGAAAGTGCACGAATCGCATCACCCGCAAACTCAATCGCATACCCCGTACCACCGGCGGTACCAATTTCACCAATGATTGCTAAAACAATATCTTTGGCAGTGATGCCTGCATTCACTTCACCATTAACGCTCACCAACATGGTTTTAGATTTCGCCTGTACCAGGCACTGCGTCGCCATGACGTGTTCAACTTCTGATGTACCAATGCCATGCGCTAAGGCACCAAAAGCACCATGGGTTGAAGTATGTGAATCACCACACACCACGGTCATGCCCGGTAAAGTAGCACCCTGTTCCGGGCCAATGACATGAACAATACCCTGGCGAATATCATCCATTTTAAATTCAGTAATACCAAAATCAGCACAGTTCTGATCCAGGGTCTCAACTTGTAAACGGGACACAGGATCTTCAATACCCTTGCTACGATCCGTCGTGGGGACATTATGATCAGGGGTCGCCAAATTGGCATCGATACGCCATAAATTACGATCAGCCAAGCGCAAACCTTCAAATGCCTGTGGTGAAGTCACCTCGTGCACTAATTGGCGATCTATATATATGAGTGCGGTACCGTCACCGTTATCACGTACTACATGTTGATCCCAGATTTTTTCATATAAGGTCTTGCCTGCCATTTTTGCGTCCTCTTAATCAGATGGCTTCTTTTCCAGAAGCGCAAATATAGCCGCATATCAACTATTACACAAATTCATTATTTTCATATAAACTATTCCTAAAAGTTATATACAAATCAGGACTAAAATGGATATTCCAAACCTACAGGCTTTTGTTGCGGTGGCAGAAACATCATCATTTTCAATGGCTTCCGAGCAGCTATATCTTACCCAGCCGGCCATTAGTAAACGCATTTCTGCTTTAGAAAGTGAGCTGGATATCCATTTATTTGACCGTATTGGACGTAAAGTCACCTTAACCGAAGCCGGCAATGCACTATTAAGTCGTGCCCGCACTATTTTGCAGCAGGTCGAAGATTCAAAGCGTGCGATTCAAAACCTCTCGGGGCATATTGCGGGTAAGCTCAGTATTGGTACCAGTCACCATATTGGTTTGCATCGACTGCCCCCGGTATTGCGTGCCTTTACCCAAACCCATCCCGAGGTAGAGCTGGATTTACACTTTATGGATTCCGAAGAAGCCTGCCATGCTATTGAACATGGTGAACTTGAGATGGGCATTGTGACTCTGCCATTAGAACCGGCAAAAGTTCTTCAAACTCACCAGGTATGGCCCGATCCATTAGACATCGTGGTCAACCAGTCTCATCCATTGGCCTCACTAAAAAAAATTACAGTAGATCAATTAGCAAACTATTCAGCCATTCTTCCTACACGTGGAACCTATACCCGGCAAATATTTGAACATACTTTGCGTAAACATAAGCTGGAATTAAAAGTGGGGCTTTCTACCAATTATCTCGAGACAATTAAAATGATGGTCAGTGTTGGACTTGGCTGGAGTGTTTTACCTCGCAGTATGATTAGTAAAGATCTTAAAACACTAAATATTGATGGTATAACACTGGAACGCCAGCTTGGTATGGTATGGCACTCTGGTCATACCTTATCCAATGCTGCCAAAGCCATGTCAGCTATGCTTATATCCAGCATCAAAATATGATAACTTTCAACATTATTAAACAAACCGGTCTATACTAATCTCAGGTTGTTATTGAAGGAAATTATAATAAAAATGATGGAAAAAACAGCGAAACACATCCTGGTTGTCGATGATGATGAGATGCTCCGATCGTTTGTTAAAGAACTATTAAAGCTCAATAACTATACTGTCTCAGAAGCCGCTGATGGCAAAGCAGGTATAAAAGAATTCAGAGAAAATACTCCCGATCTTGTTATTACAGATATCATTATGCCAGAGATGGAAGGCATCAGTTTTATACGTAAATTACGTGAATTTAATGAAGATACACCCATCATTGCAATAACAGGTAATATTCATGGCCACATGGATGAATACCTTGAAATTTCTTCAAAAATTGGGGCCAATGAAATATTACGTAAACCGGTTAAATCAAAAGAATTTCTGGATGCTATTGACCGTCTTACATGATAATAGTTACTTTAAATCCTGGTTTATTTTAAATCCCGCTTAAGCCGCTCGTTATCAAAACTTGCACCAAGATAGTCAGTAATAATTTCTAAATCTTTTTCTGCATTTCCAAGGCAACTTGTTGCACCGGGTGATGGTGTCATATTAAAAATTAAACCATGGCCCGTGTTTAGCTTGGCTTCTCCTAAGTGTAAGCAGTGTTCTTTCTTATCAATCATGACCGGGCGTATGCCCCCGGTTTTCTTTGCAAAAGTTAAATCTTTTAACTTCAAACCCGGTATAATTTTTCGCGCGTCATTCAAAAATAAATGCCTGCGAATAAAAGGAATTTCAAAACACATGTTCTTAAACAGGTAGTTACGAATATCTGCTACCCGTAATAGTCCCCAAAGTGTTTTAACAACATTAATGTCCAGTTTTAAAATATATAAAAACTCCGGTAATGTTTTCCAGTTATAGCGCTCAAGAACAGGTAAGGCTAATGCGGTAGGTCCTAAACGCGTTTTACCCGGAACTAATACATCCGGATCACCATGAATGGCGGCAAACGGAAGTTTGTCATTTTGCACGGTATACACCTTTCCTTTTAAGACATCGGGTGCAAAATAAAAGCTACCTGCCATGGGTAAACAGGAAAATTCCTGTCCATAGCCCATGCGGTGGGCGAACAACAAACTATGCCCGCCAGAAGAAACAACAACAAACTTTGCCTCGTGATTTCCCTTAGAGGTTTTTACCGTATAACCATTAGCTGACTTTTTAATTTTCGAAACTTTACTATTGAGCATAACCTCAACTGTTTTACCCTTTACTGATGTTGCCTGCTCAACAAAGGATTGTGATAAAGCCTGGAAATTCACCGCGGTATATTCATCAAGTACAGCTAATGCAACGATATCTTCCTTGCGCCCGTTAATGACAGCAGGTTCAACTTTTTCAATCTGATCTTTTTCTAAAAGTTGCATCCCGGGATAATGAGGTCCGAATTCCCTGAAGCGCTCACGCAGTTGACGTACTTCTTTGTCGCCAACACCGATCACCATTTTTGAATATTTATAAAGGATCTCATCTTTATTTTTTAAGCCAACCGCATAACGTACCACCATGTTCGCCGAGGCTTTAACCTGGAGGGCTTTTTCAAGCGTATAATTTGTTTCAATATCACCGCAATGTAAGGTCTGGCTGTTATTGCGTCCATGTGAATTTACGTTGGCAATGACATTATATTTTTCCAACAACATCACATCATTGATGTCAGAATATTGCGCGAGTAGATACAGTAACGCGGTACCGGAAATTCCACCGCCAATAATAATAACATCATGAGTATGTGCTTTATCCACTGAACTTCCTTTTGTTAATAATCATAGTTTGCTTATCGGCAATGCTGATTCGGAACTAAAGCATTCAGGCCGGGATTTTTTTATACGCTATATAAGCCGCGACTAAACTTATAAATGCTGCAATCATAAAAGTCGTTGTGGTGCCAATGGACTCCCAGGTATAGCCTGCATATAAACTTCCTAATGCACCACCGGCACCAAAACTAACACTGCTATAAAGTGCCTGTCCTTTGCCCTGGTGCTTGCCAATAAAATAATGATGAACCAGCTGAATGGCAACTGCATGATAAACACCAAACGACGCGGCATGCAGTACCTGTGCGAACACCATTAAAGGCATGCTGACCGGGAAAAATGCGATGATTACCCAGCGAACAGCAGCGAGCAGTAAACTTGTAATCAATAATTTTTTTAAACCGAACTTAGGAACGAGTTTGTGCATCATCATAAAAATGAGTACTTCGGCAAATACACCCAGGGCCCATAAGAAACCAATAAAGGACAACGAGTAACCATAATCCTGCATATAAATTGAATAAAAGGTGTAATAAGGACCGTGTCCCATTTGCATGAGAAAACATATTACCAACAAGCCCATCACTTCCGGACGTTTAAGGACATTTTTTAAGGGTTCATGGTCAATGTGCACATGAGCCGCTGCATTTTCAGGAACAATCAGGCTGCTAAACCAGATACTGATAAACAGTCCCATTAAGACAAAAGGCAGGTAGGAAATCTTTGCTCCTTCTAATTGTTGCCCAATAATCCAGACTGCAACAATAAATCCAATGGAACCCCATAAACGCACCGAGCTGTAACGGTGTGTATCATCGCCCAGATGGGTAAAAGTCGTCGCTTCAAATTGCGGTAAGGTCGCATTCCAGAAAAAGCTGAACAGCATCATCACCACGATCAACCACCAGTACTGATGCGAAATAAATACACCGGTAAAAGCCAGTACAGAAAGTAAACCACCGAGACGCACGATCGCCATACGCTTACCGGTATGATCAGCAACCCAACCCCAGATATTTGGTGAAATAATTTTAGTTGCCATGATGGTCGCCATCATGGTGCCAATAGCAGCGGCACTAAAATCCAGAGATTTCAGGAAAAGTCCCCAGTATGGGATTAACGCTCCCAGGCTGGCGAAATAAAAAAAGTAAAAACCGGATAAACGCCAGTACGGCATTGGATTATTCTGTCGATGCAGGGATGACGGGAGTATCCACTTTCACATCGGCGTTTTGCGCACGGTTACGTAACAGGTGATCAACCAGTACCAGGGCTAACATGGCTTCAGCAATCGGTGTGGCCCGTATACCCACGCAAGGGTCATGACGCCCCTGGGTAACAACCTCGACGGGTTCACCTTCAAGATTAATTGTTTTGCCTGGAATACGAATACTTGATGTCGCTTTTAACGCCATGCTAACGGTAATATCCTGTCCCGATGAAATTCCACCTAAAATACCGCCGGCATTATTTGATAAGAATCCATCTTTCGTTAATTCATCACGGTGCTCAGTGCCTTTTTGCTCAACACAATCAAAACCTGCACCAATTTCAACACCTTTTACAGCGTTAATACACATCATCGCATGGGCAATTTCGGCATCAAGACGATCAAAAATAGGCTCACCTAACCCCGGTGGAACACCGGTAGCGACCACGTTAATACGCGCTCCAATTGAGTTACCTTCTTTACGCAAGGCATCCATGTAGTCTTCAAGTTCTTTTACTTTGGCGGCATCAGGAAAAAAGAAGGGGTTATTTTCCACTTCGTTCCAGTCAAAATTTTCATACTTGATAGGACCAAGCTGGGCCATGTAACCATGTATTTCGATACCACAGGTTTCTTTGAGGTATTTCTTGGCGATCGCACCCGCGGCAACCCGCATCGCGGTTTCTCGTGCAGAAGAGCGGCCACCACCACGGTAATCACGTAAGCCATACTTATGATGATAAGTATAATCCGCATGCCCCGGACGGAAACGATCCATAATATCTGAATAGTCTTTTGAACGCTGATCCGTATTATGAATAATCAAGGCAATAGGTGATCCTGTTGTCACACCATCAAATACACCGGATAAGATTTGTACTTCATCAAGTTCACGTCGTTGCGTGGTATGGCGCGTTTTACCTGGACGACGTCTGTCCAAATCACCTTGTAAATCTGCTTCGGTGATTGATAATCCAGGTGGGCAGCCATCAACAATACAACCAATTGCTGCGCCATGACTCTCACCAAAACTGGTGACTGTGAAAAGCTTTCCGAGGGTATTTCCAGACATAATATAGGCTACTTTTTATTCAATTTTATTAATTCTATCAAGAATTTAGGCTATTTAAAATTATTCTTATTAAGATAGTGAAATATTAAAGAAATACCCGGGATGGCCGAGTTATCTTATTAACCTTAATTGATATAGACTAAAAGAAAAAGATTCACAATCATGGATGTGTTCCCTTACCCGAATAAAAAGATATGATAAATAAAATGGACAAACTCATATCATTGAAGAAATGGAAACTGAGTAAGAGCACATTACTCCTTCTAGCCAGTTTTACCAGCATTTTACTGGTAACATTTGCTGCACTCGGCATTATCTCAATACAAATTAAAGACACACAATCGACGATTAATGAAATTGTTGTGCTTAACAACCAGAAATCCCGCTTACTGGTTGAAATGCAGCACGCAGCACGCGAACGGAGCTTTGCACTTTACCGCATGGTCAGCACAAAAAACTCAGCTGAATACAACACTGTCTTTAAACAGTTTCAGAATTATGCTACTGACTTTAACAATGCAAGAAAATCTTTACTTGCTATGCAGTTATCCCAGGAAGAAATTGTATTAATCAGGCAACAGGGAGAACTTAGTCGGTATGCCCTTCCGCTACAAAACATTATTATTAAACTTATTGACAAGGAAAGATTTAAAGAAGCAATTGAGATATTAATTAGTAAATCTATTCCTTCACAAAATAAAGTGTTGTCGCAAATATCAAAGGTTATTGATTTTCAAAGAAACAACAACAGAAAGATCATTACCCGTCTTAAGGACAGGCTCGATAAAAGCATTGTATTAATCATTATTATTTCCGTTTTAATTTTTATACTAACCATTATTACTTCAGCTTATGTAATAAAGAAGATAAGGAAAACTGAGCATCAACTTTTTTTTGAAAAAGAACTGGCACAAACAACATTAAACTCTATTGGTGATGGCGTTATTACTGTAGATAAGGATTATTTAATTCAAACTATTAACCCGGTTGCTGAGATATTAGCTGATGTAAAAAAAGAAGATGTCATAGAGAAAAACATTTTAACTATTTACG
>JAOUOK010000282.1 GCA_029880425.1 Gammaproteobacteria bacterium | reverse complement strand
CATTCAAAATTACGGATAAAGGTTAAAGCACCGAAACGGTCATCCATAATTTTGAATGCCAAAGCACGGAATGGTTCGTTAACATCAACTGTTGCCACTTCACCTGTTTCATTACCTTCTTCATCAGTAATAGGTTGTGGTTTAACTTCTGTTGGATTCGGTAAGAAATCAACAACTGCATCCAGTACTAATTGAATACCCTTGTTCTTGAATGCTGAACCACAGTAAGTTGGGAAGAAGTCCAGTGCAATCGTACCTTTACGGATACAACGCTTGATGTCTTCGACTGATGGCTCTTCACCTTCAAGGTATTTTTCCATTAAGTCATCGTCTTGCTCAACTGCAGTTTCGATGAGTTTTTCACGCCATTCTTCAATTGCGTCAGCCATATCAGCTGGTGGCTCCTGAACTTCAAAGTTTTCAGGTAAACCAGAGTCATCCCATACGTAAGCTTTGCGGCTTAACAGGTCAACAACACCAGTAAAGTCATCTTCGATACCAATTGGAAGAACCATAACGAGTGGGTTCGCACCAAGTACGTTTTCTACCTGGTCAACTACGCGGTAGAAATCACCACCCATACGGTCAAGTTTGTTAACGAAAATAACACGGGCAACTTCTGATTCATTCGCGTAGCGCCAGTTTGTTTCTGACTGAGGCTCAACACCACCAGACGCACAGAATACGCCTACACCACCGTCCAGTACTTTTAAAGAACGGTATACTTCGATTGTAAAATCAACGTGTCCCGGTGTGTCGATGATATTCATGCGGTGACCATTCCACTCACACGACGTTGCAGCTGACTGAATCGTAATACCACGCTCAGCTTCCTGTTCCATGAAATCGGTAGTCGCTTCACCATCATGAACCTCACCCGTTTTATGAATTTTACCCGTCAGTTTCAGGATACGTTCTGTGGTCGTGGTCTTACCGGCATCCACGTGGGCGAAAATACCTATATTTCTATATTTACTTAAATCAGCCATCTGCTTATTACTCTAAATTATTAAAAAATCGTTAAAAATTTAATGTGGCAGCGTAAAATTAAGTGAAATTTACGCGCCACGACCAAAATTCGTGCAGTGAACATTAATTCACCAAAAAATAGCCGCGCATTATACTCTAAAGAGGAGGTAAATGTGCATACATTAATGTCTTTGGAGGCATTTTTTACGCATTAAAGCTGATAATGAGGCTGCCCGAACGCGCCAAATACACCTTGTTATTGTATGTGTTTTATTCGCGCCTGTGTACGAAAAAAAAATTTCATAAAAATCAGGGGGGATTGTCCTGGATCAATGCATTTACCGGGTTTTATTAATAGACTTTTATTTGTAAGGTGAATGCCATCTTATTAGCGATGACGGAAATACTCGTTGTTTCTCCCGTCACACTATTTTTTGTTAAGGCCTTAACAAAGGAGGTGTGAAAAATGACTACTCAAACTTCACTCAAAAAAACCGAGCATGAAAATGTTGTTCCGATTCGTCCCTTAACCATGTTTGAAGAAATGGAAAGGATGTTTGAGCACTTTATGCCACAAAACTGGATGCATCCATTAAAATCAGAACATCCACTTTTCACAAGTAACTTACCTCAAGTGGATGTTATCGATCAGGATAATTCCATTCTTGTTCGTGCTTCTTTACCGGGTGTGAAAAAAGAAGACCTGGATGTTTCTACCACGGATCATAGTGTCACGATTCGTGGCTCAACCCGTGAAGAGCATAAAGAAGAAAAAGGAGAATATTATCGTCGTGAAATTAGAAGTGGTAACTTTTTAAGAACCGTAGCTTTGCCTGCCTCAGTGGATGAAAAAGGTATTAAAGCTAAATTTAAGGACGGTTTACTGGAAGTAACCCTTCCCAAGTTAGAAAGTGAAAAACGGCATAGTATTAAAATAGAATAAAATCCTATCCTCACCCGGTAGCCTGTATATAGGGTGTGCCGGGTATTTTATTTACATATCACCCGGATCATATCTTTAATCCGTGAACTTAAATCTTTGAGCGTTTGCAGGTTGTCCACCGGGTTGACCCTGTCAAACCCAAGCCGTTTAAACGCGGGTAATCCTGATAATTCAGGCCCCTTAATTCTCTCGCCACCGACAAGATGGGAATGCATTAATGCAACCTGGACCAGGTCACAATAATCCGCCTTATCAACCTTTCGATCCCAGTCATAAGCATGTTTGGCAACGTCAACAAATTTATCTGCAAAATCCCATTGCTGTAACACCATACCGCCAATATAGCTTTTAAGGTGAGTCAGTACTGCGTGAAGTGTATTGGCTTTTTCTGCGATCTGAGGATGACGATCAGCCACCACTAAAATAGGCACAACTCCAATATCGTGCAGAATACCCGCCATAAAAGCCTGGTCCTGGTTAAAACCGGGTAGTTTTTTCGCCAGGGCATAACAAACGACGCCAGTACGAATACTGTGTTCGTAAAAACGTGTCATGCTATCAATCACCAGTTGATTATTCGGCATAAATAAGTCACGTAACACCACACCCATTACAATCGTACGCACGCCATCAATCCCGATACGTGCCAGGGCATCCTGGATCGAATCACTTTGCGTGTTCCCATACAAGGGACTATTTGCCACCTGGACCACGCGTGCGGCAATCACCGGGTCCATCTGGATAATCTTGGCCAGTTTTTTTGCACTGACATCCTCTTTATCCAGCGCTGCATTAATATACATCGCGATTTCAGGCAGGCTGGGAAGCGTTATTGATTTACTTTTAAATAACTCGGTGATCTGATCAAATAACACCAGGCTGGTATTACCCAGCAAGGTTTCAAAATCAGCATAATTGATATCAGTTTTAAAACGATCATGATTCAGGCCGTATTTTTCAATGGTGCTGCTTTCAACCAGTAATACCTTGCAGGCACTTAAACAACGCCCATAGTGGCCCGGTGTATTTGAGTAAAAGATGGGGGATTGTGCGCGATCATCATCGGCAAACATTAAGGTTTGAATCCCTCCTGTCGATTGTACATCCAGTTCACCCTGTAACAGGTAAGCGGTATTACCTGCCAGTTGTTCCGCGACAATTCGGTCATTTTCAGCAAAATCTTTAATCTCAGCATGTTCTGCCACATCAACCATGGCCGTATCGTCGAGTTTTTTAAAATCATTTAATTTAAGCAGTTCTTTTAGAGCAACCATTTCATACCATTCTCGGTTATTTTTCTTTTTATCGAAATCCACTAACTACTGTATCGACTCAGACTCAATAAGTATTAGCTTTAAACTGTAAACCTGTTAGCAGATCCAGTTAGCCAGCAGGCTGTTTCCAAATACCGGCCTCTATACTTGCTACTTCACTTATATGAGTAAAATTAACATGATACATTTGTTAGGAATTTTGAGGGTAAAAACCCCTAACTTCAGTAAAATATACACTAACCGCATGAAATTATTAAAACAAAATTGACCCAGATCAGCTTGCACGTCTGCTACATGGAATAGCATTTATTGATAATTTCAGGATGAGGACGGGTAGCTAAATGCTGGATTCAGACTATTTCAAACAACAACTGCTGGCACGTAAAGCCGAGCTCAGCAAGCGCATT
>JAOUOK010000281.1 GCA_029880425.1 Gammaproteobacteria bacterium | reverse complement strand
AAGTTCAAATACCGCACCCTTTACTGCGTTAACCGTCAGGCTAATGCCATCCACACATATTGAGCCTTTCTCAGCAATGTACCTGGCCATATCATCCGGTGCCTGGATATGAAAACGAACAGAGCGACCATCACTATAACGTTCAACCACTTTACCAATACCATCAACATGGCCACTGACAAGGTGGCCACCTAAACGTGTAGTTGGCGTCAGTGCTTTTTCAAGGTTAGCCTTAGTACCCACGGCAAGTGATTTAAAAGTGGTACAGGATAATGTTTCACCTGAGACATCCGCCCAGAAACCGTCACCGGGTAATTCAACTGCCGTTAAGCAAACTCCATTGACGGCAATACTGTCACCTAATTGTACATCAGCTAAATCCAATTGGTTGGTTAATATGCGCAGACGAACATCGTCACCTTTAGCTTCTATGGTTGCAACTTCGCCAATGGCCTGAATAATTCCGGTAAACATAATTAATTATCTCAATCTACATCTTTTCAGTTTAGTTGTTTTACTTTGGCAGTAATCCGAATATCTTGCCCAACCATACGTTGTTCAAGAATATCGAGTTCAACTTTGTCCTGCATTGAATCCAGACCTGGTAATGAAAACAGTCCCCGTGCATTGTTACCCATTAAAACAGGGGCAACATAAATAATCATTTCATCAATCAAACCGGCCTGTAACATGGCACCACTAAGTGTTGCACCTGTTTCAAGCAAGACCTCGTTAATATGCATGTCACTAAGTTGTTGTAATACCGCTTTTAAATCAACACTACTACTGCAGTATGGCATTATCTGAACATCTGCCCCGGCATCTTTTAATGCCTGAATGACGGGTTCATCACTACTGCATGTCATGACTACCGTTTGACCTTTCTCTTTTAATATCCTGGCATCGGTTGGCATGCTTAAATTTGTATCGACCACGATTCGAAGTGGTTGTCTTTCAACACCTTCTAACCTGACCGTCATTGAAGGGTTATCAGCCAGAATCGTACCCACGCCGGTTAAGATAGCTGAACTCCGTGCCCGTAAACGTTGCACATCTTCACGGGCCTCGGCAGAGGTGATCCATTTACTTTCACCTGAAGCCATTGCCGTTCTGCCATCAAGGCTCATGGCCAGCTTACAACGTACGTAGGGTAAGCGATGTTGCATGCGTTTTATAAAGCCTGGGTTAAGTGCCTTAGCCTGCTCTTCAAGTAAGCCGTGCTGTACAAAAACACCAGCTACTTCAAGTTGTTTTAATCCTTGCCCGGCAACCTTTGAATGCGGGTCAATCATTGCGGCAACAACCCGGCCAACTTTTGCTTTAATCAGGGCTTCAGAACAAGGTGGTGTTTTACCATGATGACAGCAGGGCTCCAGGGTGACATAAGCGGTTGCACCTTCAGCATTTTTGCCAGCCTGCTTTAAAGCATTTATTTCAGCGTGAGCTTCACCGGCTTTTTCATGCCAGCCTTCTCCAATAACATGCCCATCTTTTACCAGGACACAACCCACATTGGGATTGGGTGCCGTGGTATAAATTCCTTTTTTCGCAAGCAATAAGGCACGCGCCATAAACTTGTGATCATCTGCAGAAAATGACATTAATCAATCCCAATTAACTTAATCATCTTCAGGCAACAACGACTTTTGTTGTCGCTTAACTTCGGGAGAAGGAACCTGTTTTAACTTTTCAATTTCTTCTTCAAAGGCACTGACATCTTCAAAGCTTCTGTAGACCGAGGCAAAGCGCACAAAAGCAACCTGGTCTAAATCACGCAGCTCATCCATCACCCAGCCACCCACCTGGTGAGCCGGAACTTCCCTGTCCCCGGTCGCACGCATGCGTTTCATAATGTGTACGATAGCTTTTTCAATATCATCCGTGCCAACAGGACGTTTTTCTAACGAGCGTTGGATACCTGCCCGAAGCTTATCTTCATTAAAAGGTTCACGTTGCCCACTTTGTTTAATGATATACGGCATCACCAGTTCAGCAGTTTCAAAGGTGGTAAAACGTTCACCACATGCCTGGCACTCGCGACGACGTCGAACCATTGCTCCCTCGTTGGCTAAGCGGGAATCAATAACCTTGGTATCATCAGTGTTACAAAATGGACAATGCATACAAGCTTATGCTTATCGATATACTGGCTTTTGTTTGCATAATGCTAACGCTTTTGCTTTAACATCATTAATGACGTTATCGTCACCGTTTGCATCAATAATGTCACACATCCAACCTGCTAAATCACTGCAATCTTTTTCATCAAAACCGCGGGATGTAACAGCCGGGGTACCCACACGGATACCACTGGTAACAAATGGTGATTGAGGATCGTTTGGCACCGAGTTCATATTGATCGTAATGTTAGCTTTACCTAACCATGCATCCACATCTTTACCGGTTAAGCCTTTTTCAATAAAACTTACCAGGAATAAATGATCGTCCGTTCCACCAGAAACAACATCATAACCACGCTCAATAAATACGCCTGCCATTGCCTGTGCATTTTTAACGACCTGTTGTTGATACTCTTTAAACTCAGGTTGTAACGCTTCTTTAAAGGCGACCGCTTTCGCTGCAATAACATGCATTAAAGGACCACCCTGAGTACCTGGGAAAATCATTGAATTAAGTTTTTTCTCGATTTCCGGGTTTGATTTAGCGAGGATAATACCGCCACGTGGACCACGTAATGTTTTATGAGTGGTTGAAGTCGTGACATCAGCTATCCCTACTGGGCTTGGATAAACACCTGCAGCGATCAAACCTGCTACATGAGCCATATCAACCATAAAGTAGGCGCCCACTTTATCCGCGATATCACGGAAACGTTGCCAGTCGACAACACGTGAATAAGCAGAGAAACCGGCGATTATCATTTTAGGCTTATGTTCATTTGCCAGCGCTTCAACTTGCTCGTAATCAATTTCACCCGTTTCTTCATTTAAACCGTACTGAATGGCATTAAACAGTTTTCCAGAGAAACTCACTTTTGAGCCATGTGTTAAATGACCACCATGAGCCAGGCTCATACCCAGCACCGTGTCACCCGGGTTTAACAGGGCAAAATAAACAGCTGCATTGGCCTGTGAACCTGAGTGGGGTTGAACATTGGCATAGTCAGCATTGAATAACTCTTTAACCCGGTCAATCGCCAATTGTTCAGCGATATCCACGTATTCACAACCACCGTAATAACGCTTACCTGGATAACCCTCAGCATACTTATTGGTTAACCCGGATCCTTGAGCTTGCATTACACGAGGACTGGCATAATTTTCAGAAGCAATTAATTCAATATGCTCTTCCTGGCGAGATTCTTCATTTTCAATCGCCTGCCACAATTCATCGTCAAAACCCTTAATTGTCATGTCTTTATTGAACATGGTTGTCCCCTAAGTATGTTTATTCAAAAATATTTATTACTTTAATAATCAACAAGTTATAAACCATTAGCAAAAATCAAGATCAATCTCAATTTGCATCGCGTAATTGATTCTAACGTCCTCGAAAAAGGTCGATAATACTAACCCATCTGGTGAAAAATTGCATTGGAAGTGACTTGGTGCGACACAGAAATTAGAACCGCAAAA
>JAOUOK010000280.1 GCA_029880425.1 Gammaproteobacteria bacterium | reverse complement strand
AATTCTGCATACCCTCGGCGCAACCGATAAATATGATTTAAATACAGGGCTCCCACTTTACCCGGATGGCTATGTCGAAACCAATAAAAAGCCTCTACACCCGCAGGAGCTTGCTGAAATTATGGCAGGTAAAATCCCCGTATCCAAAACAGAGGCCGAGATTCCGCGTGGACTCCACCAGGTCATTATTGGGCAACAAACAGCCCGTGAAATTAAGTGGATCGATTAAGCCCTTTTATCACCCTGCAAATATCACGCAACACACTGCCACAAATAACAGGGGCCAAAAGCAAATGAGTTTAATTTCCAGAAGAGTCGAATAAACCAGGGTAGTATTTTATGAGTTAAAACCAGGCTTAGATAAACCTGACACCAAAATTATAACCGTGCTCTGCCAGCTGAACATGTTTAACTTCGCCGGCAATATTAACCTGTTGTTTCTGACCATTTTTAATCAGGTCAAAGGATAAGCGAAGTAATTCACCTTCAATCCGAGGCATTTCTGCGTACAAACCTATCCCCGAAGTCGAAATATCGTTCGCCTTAATTAAAGAAGTTTTACCATCGACTGAATCTAAAACGATATCCCTTTTAAATTCAGTACGGCGGTGTTTCCTTTTATTCCTTGGGTACATAATGTTTTCCATAAATTGTATTAAAAAGTCCTTCCTATTCTAATACTAGAAAACAATTGTAAAATAATCTGCTTGAAAAAAGAAAATTTATTCCTCTAATTTTTCCTGTTTTTCTTCAGCTTCCTGGTGAAGCAGGATTTCTTTTTCCAGCTCCTCTTTACGATCAACAAGAAATAGCAGCCCTAGTCCAAAGCCAATGGTTGCCCCGCTGAGATGAGCAATAAAGTTAATCGCGGATTGCTCTTCTGAAAAATATAGCGCATAAATATCCCAGCTAACATACCATGCCGCCAGCAACCAGGCCGGCACTTTTACGATTCGAAACAGGACAAAAAACCATAAAAAACAGCGAATATTTATTTTCGGCATTAAGAAAACAAAAACACCAATCATTCCCATTACCACCCCGGATAAACCCAGAGTGGGTAAGGCATCATTAACATTCACCATCGCTAACGAATATGAAAGGTGTGTACCAACGGCCAGGGAAGTAACAATAACAGCATAGCGCAACATACCCAGGATCATTTCGATTGATGCTGCAAAGGCAAAAAAGAAAAACAGGTTGCCAAGCAAATGATCCCAGCTGCCATGAGCAAATGCAGCGGTAATCATATTAACTAAGTTATAAGAATGCGGCTCGTATATTAGTTGCGTGGTCAGGTCATTTTTAACTCCTCTTAACCTGAACTCACGATATTTTTCTTCCAGCATGCCATGAATAATAACCCTGCTGGAAACTTCAGACCGACTGGAAAATTTATCAGACTGTTCAACCAGTTCATTAATTCTTTTGTCGGGATATTTGCTTGAATGAATGTGATAAAAAATCTGGCTGCATGCCTCGCTATCTCTCTCACCATAAATTTTTTCAATGACTAACCAGAACATTCTTTCATGATCTTTCTGGCAATATTCATTGGCTGCCTTTTTCATTTCATCCGAACTGGCTTCCTGCTTAATATAGACAAAAAGACAGACGACACAAATTAGAATCGTCAGCAAAGGGACACGATTAAAATTAAGATCAACACGAAAAGGAAAAAATAACATACGTTAATTCCAGTCAGATAGTGTTATCTATCGTGTTAAATAAGCGTTAATGTTAAAAGAGAGAGCAGCAGGTAACAACAAAATAGTATTCGTCCTTATTTATAATTTATATTTTTTTAATCACTGATTAATCGTTATTCTATTAAATAAGGTTAATCTAATAATTTTTAATCTAAGTATTATATAGATTTTTCATATCGGTTAGTCAGAGTAAAAAACTCTGTCTGGATAAAAATTAAATACTTAAATGCCAGTCTTTTTATTCCAGATTTGTTTTAAATCTTGCATTGCATATCGATCGCCGCCATATTCGTAATCAACAAAAACCAAACCAAAACCTTCAGTGGTAACACGTACTACCCGGGTATTAAAACTAACGTTAGGATTTGCCGAGTTCAAAAACTGAAGTTTGATATGCGCACCCTTGGGTAACGTAGGTTTGTTATCAATCCGAACAAAAACCCCTGTATTTGAAATATCACCGGTAAAAGCTTTGATCTCTCCAAATACAGAGTGACTAAGTAATACCGGGGCATTAACCATCTGGCGTAATTGTTTTCTTTTTTCTGCCATTTGTTTTTATATTAATTAGCTGGAATAATTGCGATGAGTATAACCCTTATTCGAACTAAAAAAACAGTTGCTGTTCACGCTTCTTCAACCATCTTTATACAGACGTTCAATTTCAAAAAACTTTCCATTCTTTTCGTAACCAATAAATTGTAAACCTATTCCCAGTTTGTCTGTACGCGCAATACTCATCTTAAATATTATCTGATCATCCCTGGAATCCAGTAACCGCATCTCGAGCTCTGTACCCAACGGTAAATCAGGTTGCTTCTTTAACAAAACAAACACGCCCCCGTTTGAAATATCATGGGTATATGTTTGGTATTCTCCAAAGGAGGAGTGGACCAGTAAAACCCTGGCATTAACCAGCTTACGCCGGTGTATTCTTCTTTCACTAGACACTCACGCTCCCTTTAAAATTCAGCTTGAAACAATTTCAGTCTAGCTTATATCACTCTAAAAACTTTACAACCAGGTTTGATTCCGTTTGCCTGAGACATGAAACAGGAAATAAAACATCTGTATTACAACATCTTAATAATATAGGGGTTTCAGGTGGCTCTGTCAGAAGGTTAGCGTATGAATTTAATTTAAGTGCCACACCACCATCTGAAATATCATTCGTCACCCCATCAAAACGACCGAGTTCCGGGTGGTACAGCCTTACAGGCGTATTTACGATTTTTCTGATATCGAATCGACGTTCAAGCATAGTCAGCACCTAATTATTATATTTTCTGTAATTATAGACGGATATTTAACCTTGCCACCCAATATCCAGGGTGACTAACAATAATCTTTAAGTTGGTAAGCCATTACTTACATCAAATATTTAAGGTGTCGTTTACATTAAGTTGATCTAGATCAATTTTTTAACCTTAATATTTCTGCATATTTAATTCATCCCCTCAGATTAATTATTGGAACATAAATGACAGGCAAGAATTCTCAGATTGTAAAAATTAATAAAAATGGCTGGTACGTTGAAACCCGTACCGGGTTTGACGGCCCTTTCAATTCAGAAAAAGAAGCCTCTATTTTTCTCAACTTAATCAAGGCAAGTGATGCCGCACGGGTAGAATTTGCCGGGTTACAATTTACCCCGGCAGCCGAGTAAACACGACTCGCTTTATTCCTTCGGCTCGGTATGCAACATTGAGTATCGTTTTGAAAATATTTCAAACCATTGCCTTAATCCCGGCCTGTTTGCTCGCCAATCTTCGCTGGCAAAACGAAAATCCAGCCAGCCTAAAAGGCAGCCCACACTAATTATTCCGATATTAAGCGGTGCCTGGCTCCAGTCTTTAATGGTACGCTCAAGCTCATCCAGGCCTCGGATAAT
>JAOUOK010000279.1 GCA_029880425.1 Gammaproteobacteria bacterium | reverse complement strand
TAGTACACGGCTATCAAAGGAACCGACGGCACTGTTGTAATGCTTCATGCTGGTATCCAGGCTTTTGCCAACTTTTTGCAGGTGCTCGGTAAAGGTTTGTAAGCGGCCATAGAGTTCTTCACCCACAGTTTTTATATGCTCGGCATTTTCTGCCAATTGTTCCTGACGCCAGCCATAGCCAACAGCACGTAACAAGGCAACAAAACTGGTTGGTGTTGCCAGGATAACTTGTCGGGCTAAAGCATTTTCCAAAATGGCCGGCTCCTGGTCGAGTGCCGCACTTAAGAACTGATCGCCGGGAATAAATAACACCACGAAGTCCGGTGCATTTTTAAACTGGTCCCAGTAAGACTTGTCCGCGAGCTCATTAATCCGTTGTTTTACATTCTGGGTATGGCGTTTTAAGTGTACTTGTCGTTCAGCATCATCAACTGCCTCTATGGCACTAATGTAGGCATCAAGCGGGGTCTTTACATCGACCACAATTTCACGTCCATCTGGCATGCGAACGATCATGTCAGGTCTTAAGGCGCCTTCATCTGTACGAACTTGTTCTTGCTCGTAAAAGTCACAGTGCTCAACCATACCGGCAAGTTCTGCCAAACGTTTTAACGTCATTTCACCCCATTGGCCGCGCACTTCGGGGCGACGTAAAGCAGTAACCAGTTTACGGGTTTCATCCTGTAAGGTTGTCTGGGTTTGTGCCATAGATTCGAGGTGTTTATGTAAGGCACCGTAAGATTCTTTGCGTTCTTTTTCGATGTTTCGAATTTGTTCTTCTGTTTTAATCAGTGTTTCTTTAATCGGGTTAAGTAAATGCTCGATCGCTTTTTCTTTTTTATCGAGTTCATTCACCGCCTGGGATTGAAATTGTTTTAAATTTTCTCGTGCTAACTTTAAAAATTCTTCATTATTATTTTGCAGGGCTTTACTGGAAAGGGCAGTAAAAGTTTCACTCAATTGTGCACGTGCTTTTTCCAGTGCTTCAATTTTTTCGCTGTTATTTTGATGTTCTACTTCAATACGGGTATTGAGCTCGGTATTTTTTTCACGCAATTTGGAAAGTTTGCGTTGTAGAATAATAAAAGTCACCAGGCTGCTAATTACAGCTGCAATAAAGACTGCTATTAATAAAAGTTGATTATTTAAAATCTCGTTGATGAATGCTTCGTTCATAGTAAAAGAGTGTACTCTATATTTTTCACCCTGATTAGTTTAATGATTCAATAAACGGGATAATCGCCTGTGGGGAAGTAATAGTTGCATGTGCTCCCCAGCTCTCAGGCGTATCTGAGTCAGCGATATAACCAAATAAAGCAACCAGGGAAAGCATGCCTGCTCGGTTTCCTGCTTCAATATCGCGTTCTGCATCACCGACATAAAGACATTCTTCGACCTGGCTACCTGCTTGCTGACATGCGTGAAGTAACGGGGCAGGATGGGGTTTTCGTTCTTTTAAGGTATCCCCGCTTACGATTGTTACTGCGCGGGAAGTTAAATCCAGTGCGTCCATTAAGGGCTCGGTTAACCAGCCAGGCTTATTGGTCACGACACCCCAGTTAATTTTTGCTTTTTCCAGTGCATGTAACAGTTCATCCATGCCGGGAAACAGCGTCGTCTCCCTGGCAATATTTTCCTGATAATGTGCAAGCAGTTCTTTATAAAACGTCTCAAACTGTGGATGGTCTTTGCCAAAGCCGAGCGTCACTAATGCCATACCACCATGCGATACGACAGGTCGAATTTTTTCAAATGGAAGTGGATCATAATTGTATTTTTCTAAAACATAGTTAAGGGCGTTAGCAAGATCCGGTGCGGTATCGGCAAGGGTGCCATCAAGATCAAAAAGGACTGTATTTATTTTTGGCATATTTTTATTATTTTGTAGGTCGGGCTCATGGTGCCCCTCTTAAAGAGATATATTATAGAGGGTATCAGCCCGACCGAGGAGGTTAATTTTGGTATGAAACAATTTGTCAATATGAGTTATTGCTTCTGACTCTGTTGGCGTAACACCCTCTAAGATATCTTCATGTAAGAGGGGTACTATGAAGCCGACTTATATTTTATAATTAATTTTCTCTCTGAAAGTGCATCAGGTAATTAACGTCAACATCATGGCCCAATGAGTATTTTTTACTCAAAAGGTTATAACTCATCCCTGTTAATTCTCTTAAATGCAAATCAGCATCACGTGCCCAGCTTTCCAGTTCTGAGGGCTTAATAAATTTACTGTAATCGTGCGTACCTTTAGGCAACATTTTTAAAACGTACTCAGCGCCTACAATGGCAAACAGGTATGACTTGGGATTGCGGTTAATGGTTGAAAAGAAAACATGCCCGCCGGGCTTAACCAGTTTGTAACACGAAGCAATAACAGAAGAGGGATCCGGAACATGCTCCAGCATTTCCATGCAGGTAACAACATCATAGCTACCGGCTTCTTCACTGGCTAATTCTTCAGCGGTAATTTGTTGATACTCAAGTTCTGCACCGGTTTCGAGTTTATGTAACTGCGCTACGCTTAAAGGTGCTTTACCCATATCAATACCCAGAACATCAGCACCTTTGAGCGCCATGCTTTCAGCAAGGATGCCACCACCACAGCCAACATCGACAACTTTCTTACCCTTGAGAGTGCTACGACGGTCGATGTACTCCAGTCTTAACGGGTTTATCTCGTGTAGTGGTTTAAATTCACTTTCAGGATCCCACCAGCGTGAGGCGAGTTCTTCGAATTTAGCGATTTCTTGTGGATCAAAATTTAATGTATGTTCAGTCATGGCGTGATTCTATCGCGAATGGAGTAGTGAGAAAATAAAAACCTTAAAACAATTTTTTACCTCGGAGGTCACAGAGTGATAATTATAATAAATCTCCATGTAACACCGTGCTCTTGGTGGTTTAGGATTTTGTAGTAATTTTTTCCCGCCAGTAACTGGATTTTTCTAATATTAATTTTTCATCGAGCGTAGTCAGCTCATTATCTTTTAACAGGTGGTTACCGGCTACCCAGACATTTGTGACATTTTCACGACCGGCAGAATAGACGAGTTGTGAGACCGGGCAATAGATCGGCTGGTTTTCAATGCCACCCAGATCAACTGCAGTAATGTCTGCAGACTTTCCAACTTCGAGTGAGCCAATTTCTGCATCCAGTCCCAGGGCCCTGGCACCATTAATCGTGGCCATACGTAATGCCTCTTCAGCCGGTATTGCACTGGCATTATTGGCCACGGCTTTTGCCAGTAAAGCAGCCGTGTGCATTTCTGCGAGCATATCGAGATCGTTATTACTGGCGGCCCCGTCTGTTCCGAGGGCAACATTAATATTGGCTTTCTTTAGCTGGTGAACCGGGCAA
This sequence comes from Gammaproteobacteria bacterium, assembly GCA_029880425.1. Classification (GTDB taxonomy): domain Bacteria; phylum Pseudomonadota; class Gammaproteobacteria; order UBA6429; family Thiohalophilaceae; genus JAGLTQ01. The sequence continues at coordinate 243 of JAOUOK010000279.1, read as the reverse complement.
AAACCGCTTGCCAGTTTCAGGTTTGATTCGGGGCAATGCAGTACATGGGCACCGGCTTCTGAGAGAAGATGAATTTCATCCTCATTTAACTGTGTCATGTGAACCGCCAGTAGGCGAGGAGATACCATTCCCAGCTCGTTTAGACGTTCAATGGGTCTTTTGCCTGACTGAACAACGGCTTGCTCAACTTCATCTGCTGTTTCATGTAAGTGAATATGAATCGGTATATCCAGTTCTTCAGCA
>JAOUOK010000278.1 GCA_029880425.1 Gammaproteobacteria bacterium | reverse complement strand
ACCAGCTTTAGCTTTGACAGGTTCATTTTATTTAATGAGCCTTGCAGGCTCATCTGAGCACTGGCTTTTGTTAAAACATTTTTGTCAGCACTATCAGGCAGTGAAATAGCAAATTTTTCAGCCAGTTCACGGGGATTAAATGTTTGAATAGTCAGATGACCATTTAAATAAGGTGATGAAAAAAGTTTGCTGGCTGCAAGCTCGGTGTGCAGTTTGAGTGAACCTTCTTCCAGGTTTAAACTTTTTGTGCTGAAGGTTTGTTTATCTAGATTAAGCTGCATCAGTGCACTGTTAATCTTCGGCAATAAACGCGGTTTTAAGCCTGCCAGTTTAAGATCGGAAGACAGGCTTGTGTCATAAAAAGAAAATGTCTTTAAATCCGCTGAAAAAATCAGGTCGCTGTTAAAGCTGACTTTTGCATTAAGTGATTTTTCCTGCAGATCAAAGTTTGTGCTAAAGGGAATTTTTATTCCGGGTTTTAATTCACCGATGCTAAGGTTAACGTCTTTAACTGTAATTTTTTGTTTTGCTTGTTGATCGTCCCAGTTGAACTGCGCATTTTTAATTTCGAGGCCGTTCAGGGCAATTGCACCTAGTATTTCCTCTGGACTGGTTTTCTTACCGCCGGTTTTTTTACCGTTTGTTTTCTTTTTCATTTCTGTTGCGGCTGTTGTTTTAGCGGGTGCCTGGCTAAGGTCATCCCAGTTGCTGGCACCTTGCCGGTTTTTGGCCAGGTTGAGTGTTAAGCCTTCGATAACTACGGTATCGGCTTCCAGTTTGAGTTTGAACAACGACCAGAATTTTGCCCGTACTTGCAGGTGTTCCATTTTGGCAAACGGTTGTTTGCCAAAGCCTTTTGCATTACTGATTTCAACTTTGCCAAGGTCAAGACCAATCCAGGGGACAAAGGACAGCGAAATATCACCGGGGATAGAGAGTTGTCGTCCGGTCTTTTCTTTTACCAGCTGGGTAATGTTGTCTTTATATTCATTGGGATCAAAAACAACAGCAACACCAATAATTGTTATAAATAAAAGTATGATAAGGGCGAAAATGATTTTTAAAAAAAGTTTCATGGTTTATTTAACTGTCCTGATGAATAATTCACGAGCAATGAGTATAGCGTGAAATTTATATCTTGTGATGATGTAATCGATAAGCGGAATAGCAAATAAGGTGCAATAAAATAAAAAAGCGACGTTACGTCGCTTTTTTATTTGTTGCGTCATGAATGTTTTAAGAGTACATGGCATCTATTTCTTTTTGATGCGCTTCGATGACTTTATTCCGCTTTACTTTTAGTGTTGGCGTCAACATTTCATTTTCAATGGTCCAGGGTGAGAGTGACAACGAGACCCTGCGTACCTTGGCATAGCCAGGGAAATCATGCAGGGCTTTAGCAATTTGTTTTTGTACATCTGCATGAAGTTTTTTATCTTTTAGGCTTTCAGCATTAAGCGGGTCAAGACCATGTTCCTGTGCAAGGTGCGGCCATGTTTCTCCGTTTAAAACAATCAATGCGGTTAAATAAGATTTACCCTCACCAACAATTAATGCTTGTTCAAAGTCAGGTTCAAGCGTAATGGCCTGTTCCATATCAACCGGTGGAATTTTTTCACCGTTTGACATGATTAAAATATCTTTTATACGACCTGTTATATAAACGCTGCGTCCTTTTATACTCGCTTTATCACCGGTACGTAACCAGCCATCTTCAGTTAATATTTCGCTGGTGGCCTGGTGGTTATTCCAGTAACCCAGCATGACTACCGGGCCTTTAATTTGAAGTTCATCGTTATCACTAATACGGACTTCAATACCCGGCATGACTTCCCCAACACTTGAGGGTATGTTGAGTGAAAAACTATTCATGGTGACGGCCGGGCTACTTTCGGTCATACCGTAACCTTGGAAAATATTCACACCCAGGCCAACGAAGGTACGTGCCACGGTTTCAGGTAATGCCGCACCACCTGATGCCGCTATTCTTAAGTTTCCACCTAAAAGTTGATGAATTTTTTTACCGATAATTTTACTTAGTAACGGGTTAAGCATAATTACCGGGCTTAACCAGCCTGTACCTTGTTTAAAATTAAAATTTTTCCAGCCAACATGTACGGCAAGACGGAAAAGGCTGCGTGCAACAATGGATTGGTCGGATAACTTTTGTTGCATCTTGTCGTAGAATCGTTCAAAGATGCGTGGCACAGTGACGATAATGGAAGGTTTAATGATTTGAAAATCTTCTGCCAGCTGTTGAATTGAACGGGCATAACTGACCTTGGCCCCTGCCATCATCGCGACATAATAGCCGACGGTGCGTTCGTACATATGAGATAAGGGTAAGAACGAGAGGAACTCAAGGTTATGCGGGTCATCAATACCAATGGTTTTTAATAATGATTCTGTATCAAACAGGATATTATGATGGCTTAACATGACGCCCTTGGGACGCCCGGTTGTGCCCGAGGTATATACAATCGTTGCTAATTTGTGTGGATCGCCACCCCTTTCCTGTAGATGCGTGGGTTCTTCAGGTAGCCAGTCTTTTGCTGAGCTCAGAATCGGGTTGTTATCGTGAGCTTCACTGTTTAATAGCACCACGCGCTTTAAGCTTGAGTCCTGATCGATATGGACCGATAAATCCTGCCATTGCTTGTCATCGTTCACCAGCAATACCTTGACCCCGGCATCATGAAGAATATAGGCCACGTTATCCGGGCGGTCATCAACATAAAGCGGCACAATCACCAGGCCCAGTCCAAGTGCAGCCTGTTCAAATGCGACCCATTCAATGCTATTTTTTAGCTGAATCGCGACGCGATCGCCCTTGGAGAGGTTTTCTTGTTGCAAGCCTTGCTGGAAACGACTGGTTAAATCTGCCATTTCTTTCCAGGTCACTTCTGGCCAGGTTTTTGTTTCCCGGTCAAAATAGCGAAAACCGACGCGATCCGGTGAGGTCAGGCAACGGATACGAAATAAGCGGTCGAGTGTGCCGGCCGTGTTGCAAGGTATAAGCTGTGGTAGAATTTGCATAGGATATTATTATTTTTAATTAATGGTGGTTAGAGAATATATGAAATTCACAGCGCCATCGACCCGTATTTCAAGGTTTTTAGTATGGAAATTGTAGTAAATGGAGAGCAGTGTGAAGTTAAAGAAGGACTGACGGCTGCACAGTTAGTTGAAGATATGGCCATTGCCGGTAAACGTATCGCGATGGAAGTCAATCTCGAGATAGTTCCGCGCAGTACTTACGCAGAATATATCTTCAAATCCGGTGATAAGGTAGAAATTGTTCATGCCGTGGGTGGCGGTTAAAACACTGGATTTCTTTAAAAACTCAGCAAACCCCCAAAATTAATTTTAGTTCAAATTAGGTAAAAACATGACAGAGACAGTTAAAGATTCACCGTTAGTGATTGCGGGTAAAACATATTCATCACGTTTACTGGTGGGTTCAGGGAAGTATAAAGACAATGAGGAAACCCGGCTGGCAACCGAAGCCAGTGGTGCAGAAATTATTACGGTTGCTGTTCGTCGCAGTAATATCGGGCAAAAGCCCGGTGAGCCGAATTTACTTGATGCTGTTCCACCTGAAAAATACACCATTTTACCCAA
>JAOUOK010000277.1 GCA_029880425.1 Gammaproteobacteria bacterium | reverse complement strand
CCGCCTCTATAAACACAAATAATTCAATTAAATACATACCTGATACAGATTATTTTGGCTCAGATTCGTTGATATATGGTATTGAGGATACTGATGGTGACACGGCGATTTCAAACGTCAACATAACAGTAGAATGTATAACTAATTGTCAGGTTAAGGTAATTGTCAGCTGGGACAAGGTCGATATAACTGATGAGTCAGGTTATCATGTGGTAGGCTACAAGATTTATTATGGCTCGCAAAGCAATTCCTATAGCAACTCGGTTTCTGTAGGAAATGTAGCAACATTCGAAATATCCGGTTTATCCCTGGGCGAGTACTTTTTCGCGGTGACGTCCTTTAACGAAGTTGGGAGCGAATCGGCTTATTCTGCCGAGGTTAGTGTTTCTATTTAATTAGTGATTTAATATGGAAAATATTTTGTCCAAGGCTAATCCGGTGAAATCCACCTTAATTCTGGTTCTAATGCTGTGCATTTACGTTGCTTCGAGTTCAGAAGCTGCTTATGCACCCGGCGTACCAGATCCTTTATTTGGACTGAATGAAACCGCTCCAACATGGCCTGATGGCTGGCCTTCATCTTCAGTAGTCAACCACTACTACATAGATAACAACCATGTTCAGGCCACCGATACGGGGAACACCTACGGCTTCCCGGACAAACCGAGGCTAACAATTCCTGAAATCGAATACCCGGAAGGCGCCTATATAGAAATTCATAACGGCCCATATGATGGTGGAGGTCAAGTGATCTTAAGTGCAAATGGCACTAAAAATTTACCCGTTTGGGTAAGGGGTGTCTCCGATGCTGATAGAGCAACTATCACCGGCGAAGTTATTTTAAAAGGAAGATATATCATTCTTGAAAATTTACATTTCAGGGATACTGGCAGGCTTGGTTTGAGATCTCATAATTCAAGCAGCTTAAGCAATGCAATCATTCGAAATTCTGAATTTTCAGGCTCTAACATAAACGTTGGAAACTCAGCCGCAATTGGGGTTTCTGGCCAATCTTCCTCCAACCGTTTTAACCATATCGTAATTTATAACAACCATATACATGATTTAGGAGATTACCTTTCATCATCAGAAAACGACTTTCACGGTATTGCGGTAGTTACTAATGCTGATCATGTATGGGTATTGGATAATCATGTTTATCATATGGCTGGGGATTCAATTCAAATTGGAACTGCTAGTACCGCCAATGAAAATAGAGTTAGCCATATATATGTATCAGGGAATACCTTCCATGAAGATAGAGAAAATGCAGTTGATATAAAAGAATCCGATAATGTTGTTATCTCCAGTAATACTCTATGGGGTTACAAGCACACATCGTCTTCGTCAGGAGAAGTGCTTGTAATACATAACGAAGCCGACAACATCTGGGTGATTAATAATACTGTCTATAATGGTAATTATGGCCTGCTTACTTCCGGTAGCACAAACACCTGGTTTATTGGCAATCTGATATATAATATTCACCACGACCCTGAAATGCCATGGGATGCAAGCAGCGGGTATTCAAGTGGAACAGCCATTCATTTCAGAGGTAACAGCGATGGTGGCGTAGTAAATAATACGATATTTGGATATGATAATGGAATTCAACTGACCCAGGGTAACGGAGTAGGGTATTCCATTTATAACAATATTCTTTCTGAACGTGTTGAACCTGATGGCGTAGACATTAGATCGCCGAACTCGACTGTATCCGATAGCATGGCGATGGATAACAATATTATTTATCACAGCACATCCAGCCCGGCAATTTACTGGGAAGGATATATATTTTCGGTTAATGAATTCAAAAATACATATGAAATTTGTAACAACTGCGTCAGCTCGGATCCTTTTTTTGTTGATCAGACCGCTATTGACCTATCGATCAAACCATATTCAATAGAAGCAAATATAACCTCACCAGCAATGAACACCGGAGTGCTGCACCCGGCTTATTCTACGTTTGATTCTATTTTCGGCGAAAGCATTCTTTTTGACATGACGGGACGCGCGAAACCTTCAGGAAAAAGTATGGAAATTGGATCTTTCGAAATAGTAGCCCCCTCTCCCCCTGATAATGTCTCTGTAATCAGATCGAATTAAGCTCCTTTTGCCAGGACTTGCTCACCTCATCAACAGAATATTTATTAGCTGAATCAATGGCATTAGTCATCAACTTGTCGCCGTTCTTGTAATTATCAAGTGTTTCTACGATGCTTTCCGCGAATTCTTCCGGAGTTTTTTCGTTTATCAGATAGCCATTATAGCCGGTGACAATAACATCCTTTAAATCACCAACATCAGAGACAATACATGGCAAACCGCACATTAGTGCCTGTATCATCGCCTGAGAAACACCCTCAGAATCAGATGTTAAGATAAATATTCTGGATTTCCTCAACCAAACGCCAATATCTTTTTTCCAACCAGCGAAACATATGTTTTCTTCTAATCCATAATTCCTCGATATGCCTTCTAACTGCATTTTATCCGGACCATCTCCTACAATTACCAAACTGATAGTTGGCAAGCGGGCTTGTACAATTTGGATTGCATGGATCAGACGGTCTACCCTTTTTATTTCCGACAACCGTCCAACAAAGATTAAATCGAATTCTTTTTTGTCATTGTATCCTATAGGAAAATAGTCATTTTTATCGAAACCGCCTGTCAACGAGCTTATCCTTGTTTTTACTGAATTTTTAACAAAGTAATCCTTTGCACTAGTACCCATTACTACGATCAAGTCAAAGTAATCCAGAACTGAAATTAATTTTCTTTCTAATACATAATCGGGCTCTCTCAATCTTCCAAATATCCGATTTTCGGTAGAATATCCGCCACCCAGGACTTCTCTTGGTCCTCCCCCACATATGTAGATGGATTTTGCACCGGTTATTTTCGCTATAAGTACTGATACCATCCCGTTCAATAACAAATGAAAACCACAAATAAATTCGGGTTTAGTCTTGATTGCGACCCATGAAAAGTATAGAAGCCTTGAAGCGACATTACCAAAGAATAAAGTTAAAAACCTTGGAGGATATACGGCTTCGACTTTTTCAATGTAAGGAACTTTATCTGAAGCGACCATTACGACCTTATTTAGCCCTTTAGATCTGGATATAGGCAGGAGGTGCGTAGTTAGCCAGTTTTCTGAATAAAAAGTAGCCGTCGCCAGCAATACAGATTCATTTCCATCAGCGATTGACTTTTTTCTCTCAGATCGTGAAACGATTTTTAAAACCCAGATATAACCTGTTACAAAAAACCTAAGAAAATATTTATACATAAGATACCGTAAATACAATTATTCGGATCATTGATAATTTACTTTATTCGAAAAAATCAGGAAAGGAGTTCTCGATATAAATTCAGCGTTTTTCTTGTCACAACATCAGGATGGAATCTTTCTCTGGCAATTTCTTTTGATTTTTCTGAAAAATCTTTATTTCTGTCTATATCAAGAAGTCTCTTTATTTTATCTGAAATATCTGTTATTTCGCTAGGATTTACCAGATAACCGCTCTCATCGTAGCTAACCATATACGGCATACCACACATATTAGATGTAACAACCGGCACCCCTGCCGCCATCGCTTCTTCTATACCCATT
>JAOUOK010000276.1 GCA_029880425.1 Gammaproteobacteria bacterium | reverse complement strand
AGTGCAGAAGGTTCAATCCAGCGTGCATCAGCTTTTAATTTAATATTTAAATCATTTACAGATAAAGCTTGCTGCAAAGCTGAGTTAGCAATTTGCAAATCAGCATCAACAGAGCGTAAATCCGGATGCTGAAGATCAATCAGACTTAAAGCCGCCTGAAGGGTTAATGGTTCAGGTAATTCTTTCGATGAAAGCGCCGTCTCAGCAGCATGGGCTGGTGCAAGGGGAAGCATCAGTAATAATATCGAAACGGAAATTAATCGTTTTTGAGACAACATTATTTATTTTTCTTTTCTGCACGTTTTTTCTTTTTATATGCACTAAAGCGCATTTTTTTATAAAGTCCATCAGCAACAAACTCACCCAACCACATAAATTCTTCAACACCGGAGGTTTTACCGGTATGTCGATATATGCGTTTACCCTTTAAATCAAAAAAAGCGATAACGGGCGTGGCCCTTACCCGGTGTTCTTTAAATGCAAAATCCTTTAACTTTATAGTTTTACCCTTGAAGTTGACCATTTCAACGTCACCTTCAATATCAATTGAAAAATTTAAAAAATGTTTACGGTAATACTCCTGCACAACCGGCTGATTCAAAACATTCTTTTTCATGTAGTGACAAAATGGACATTCATCCATTTCAAAAAATATTAAAATGGCTTTTTTTTGAGTTTCTTTAGCTTTATCCAGCTCTTCAGGAAGGTCGCCCCAGGTTTCATTAAAAAAATGTTTATAGGGGTCGCGTACATCAGCTGCTGAAGCTAATGCTGCATTCAGGAAAACAGAAAAAATAAACAATAAAGTGGTATGTAATATCGTATTTTTCATAATTTACTTTTCTATTCTTATTGAGTGATTTGTTCTAGTAAGAATATATCAAAAACACATCCAGTAAAGCCAAGATTTTGTTTAAATTAAAGCGAATTGCAAAAAACATGATGAGTCTTTTATTCTGCAATCTGCATAAAATGCGCAATTTCAGCGCCAATCAAAACAATTAACCAGGTTAAATAAATCCAGATGAGTAATAGCGGAATTGCAGCTAAGGCACCGTATACATATTCATAGGTATGTACATAGCTGACATAAAGCGTAAATCCTGCTTTTGCTATTTCTAATAAACAAACCGCGATGGTCGCACCCGAACATGCATGCAGCCATCTGGTTTTACAAAAAGGTACCCATTTGTACAACATGGTAAAAGCAGCCCATAAGACAAGAAAAGGTAACCAGTTAAAAATACCTGTTTCTTCCATGCTTCCTACAAAACCAGAGATAAGAGGAAGTGAAGCAACATAGGTGCTGACAAATAAACTAAAGAAAATTGCAAGCGGACCAAAAATTAATAAAGCCAGGTAAACCAGTATTCGATGGAAAAAATGGCGTGATTTCTTGATTTCCCAGATCCTGTTTAATGCGCTATCTATGGTATTCATCATTATCAACACCGAGATAAGCAACATAAAAAGACCCAGGATATTAATACTGCTTGCATTAACAGCACTGTCAAATAAATATTTTTGAACCTGTTCCGCGGTGTCAGGAGTAAGACTATCAAAAACCAGGCTCTGTATTTTAAGCTGCCAGACTTGATCGATAGAAGCAGCACTATAGAGCTTATAGGTAAAGACCGTGATGGGGATAAGAGCCAGCAAGGTGGCATACGCCAGGGAAGCAGCAATTTGTGGGCAACGATCATTGACACATTGCCAAAACAAACTTTTTAAAACGCGGCTTTGATACATCCTTATCTTCATTAATTAAATATTGTTATACCAGATAAGAGTAAAAAAATTAGTTGAAAATAAAAAGGGCCCCTAAAAGGAGCCCATAAAATATAACTTACTTATAATTATTATTGTGCTAAATAAGCTGTATCTGATTCTTCTGTTACACCGATTGACCAGCTTCCACGTGTTTTAGCATGGTTAATCGCAGCAGCACTATCCGCATCACTTGGATTTGAATTGATATCAAATACTTGTCCCGGATAAATTAAATCTGCATCTTTAATTTTGTCGCTATTCGCTTTATAAATTAATGGCCACTTGTACGCATTACCATATGATTTATCTGAAATACCCCAAAGGCTGTCACCCTTGTTGACTTCATATGAACTCGTTTCAGCTGCAGGAGTAGTTTCTACTGGTGCAGTTTCAGTCGCTTGTTGAGGTTCAGCAGCGGGTTGTTCCTCAGCTTTTTCTGCAGGTCCAGCACAACCAACAGCCAGAGTAAATGCTCCCAATAAACCTGTCAGTTTCAGCATTTTATTAAATTTCATTATATTCAGCTCCAGAAGAATTAATTTTTCTTAAAATTCAACACTTTAAATGTCCGATAAAGCGTTTTTTGTATTTATAGATGCAAATTAGCATCGGCATTAGCTCACGTCAAGAATATAACTACAAGTTTGTGATTAAGTTACACATTTTGTTGAACCTGACTATTTTAATCTGTCTTTTTACTCACTGATAACTGATGGGCTTTCAGTGCCAGGTGTTTGGCTTCAACTGCAAGGGTACGTGCTCGTTCATATTCTCCGGCATCAAGTTCACGCATAGCCGATTTGAGGCGCTGTTTTGCTTCGGCTATTATATCAGTGGCCAATTTCTCAGCATTAACTTCTTTTGCTGCCCTGATAGATTGACGGGCATTACTCATTTCCTGAACCGGTGCGGTTACTGAACATGCATTAAGCAAGAACGCAATAAAGAGCATACTTGCTGTAAAAAAAAATCGTTTATGTAAGCGTTCAAATAACATGAAATAAGGTAAAATATCCCGGTAATAAGCTGTTAAAACACTATTATAAATATGGATAAGATAAAAACTAACACCGACCACATATACTGTCAAGATGGCCAAAAATTAAGCCCTTTTTATCAATCTGCACAGTAAAACTTATATTTACAAAGAGTCTAAAATAATAATGAAGACAAAAATTTATCATAACCCACGATGCTCAAAATCCCGCCAAACACTGCAACTCCTTAATGAAAAAGATGTTGAAACAGAAATTATCGAGTATTTAAATACACCACCAGATTTTGAAACCCTGGAAAAAATCCTTCAAGGCTTAAATATGGAACCTCGTGACCTGATGCGCAAAGGTCAGGACGAATACAAGGCATTGAATCTCAGTGATGAATCTCTTTCACGTAATGAGCTGATAAATGCAATGATTGAAAATCCAATATTAATCGAACGTCCCATTGTTATCACCAGTAAAGGAGTTGCAATTGGTCGTCCTATTGAAAATGTTGAGAAAATATTAAGCGAATGAAAGATATCCTTGTCCTTTATTATAGTCGCCATGGCGCAACCTGCGAAATGGCGAAGCAAATTGCCATTGGCATTGAAGCAAATGGCTGTCATGCCCGTTTACGCACCGTTGCAAATATCTCCACGGTCACAGAAGCCATCGAGAGTGAAATCCCTGAATCAGGTGCCCCTTATGTCACGCTTGAAGATATGCAAAAGTGTATTGGATTAGCCGTAGGGAGTCCGACCCGTTTTGGAAATATGGCCGCGGAATTAAAATACTTTTTTGATAGTACAAGTCCAATATGGCTTTCAGGTGAAATGATCAATAAACCGGCAGCTGTTTTCACATCGACCTCCAGCCTGCATGGTGGCCAGGAAA
>JAOUOK010000275.1 GCA_029880425.1 Gammaproteobacteria bacterium | reverse complement strand
GTATTTTTCTTCGTTTAATATCTTCAGGATCGAATTTTGTTCTGATTTTTGTCTTTATTTTTATATTTTTTTGGGAAAATTTTTCGATCAGCTCATCAGGGAAAGATAATTCATTACCTTTTTTTTATTATTTCTCGTTCATATCCAAGGGAGTCCATTACCCTTCCAGTAATAGATTCAATCATTATAATTTCATCATATTAAAACGTAGAAAGGTAAAATGATTTGATGTAAATATTAATAGTTACGAATTTATAGTTAACGGTGGGGCAGGGCAGTCTAAATTAGTAGATATAGTTCGGAAAAGTTCTATGCCTTTTTGAGTGGCTTCTCCATCAGCAAGGATGATTTTTACACATGCTTTTAAAAGGCGCGGTTTTAATAATGGTTTTAGCTCCATCAATCGATCTAAGGACGTGTTTAGTGCAGTTAGCGATAATTGCTCTTTAGGGATAATAGTTAATGCATTTGCACCAATGGCTTTTTTGCCAAGTTCAAATGCCTGTTTAGCCAAGACATCATCGTCTTTATGTTCGACATAAGATAAAAGTGACATTAATATTTCGGCATCTTTTTTTACCGCACCTAGATATGCGTGTTTGGCTTTTGCCGGTTTGCGCAGGGCAAAATGCTCGTCAAGTTGTTGTAACACCAGTCGTTGTATAAGCCATTCACTTAAATCAATACTTTTATCGGCTGAAACAATCATTTCAATTGTATATTTAAACTGTTTATATTGTTTTCCTGATAATTCACGTAATGCATTCACGCATAATTCGAGTAGAGGTAATATTAAATTCTCATTAAGAGAAATTATATCTTTGAAATATTTTTGTGTTTCCGCAGGCATTGTTGTATCAGCATATTTATTAAGGAGAAGCCAGGCGCTTTCTTTATCTTTTTGTTCACGAATTAATATTGCGTAAATAATGGCCCTGGCTGAATAAGCATCCTGTGATGCTTTGCGTACGTTAACAGGTAAACTGACTATCAACTGTTGAGCTTGTTCAATATTAGCTTCGTTTAGCGTACCGACCTGGCTGATTGCTTGTTCTGCTGAGGTTAATATTGCTGCAGCCACAGCCATTTTTGAATAAGATGATGTTTTCTCATCAGCTGTTTCTTGAGACACCTCTATTACAGGCTTCGGTGTTATAAATTTTCCATCCCATGCCGGGTCAATTGATTTAATTCGTTTTTCAAGAGGAGGGTGGGTGGAAAACATCGAATCGAGAAAAAAACTTACACCCTTTGCAAAATATGCATGACTGTACTCTGACGCTGCAGGGGTGGTTAGAATTGCATGTTGTGATAAGCCGCCAATCTTTTTTAATGCACCGGCAATGGTATCTTTATTTCGAGTAAACTGTACTGCTGAGGCATCGGCAAGATATTCACGCTGACGGCTTACGGAGGCTTTTATCCACTTACCAAAGAATGTTCCTGCATAACCGATAACTAATAGGCCAATTCCAATAACAATAATGGCACCACCGTTATCTTTTTTCCCACCTGAACGATAACGAAAAGAATTGATAATATGTTCACCAATGATACCAATTAAAAGTATGCCATGCAGTATACCAATCAGTCTTAAATTAAGCTTCATATCACCATTCAGAATATGACTGAATTCATGAGCAATGACGCCCTGTAATTCGTCACGGCTTAATTGCTCCAGTGCACCACGTGTGACTCCAATTACAGCGTTCGAGTTAGATTGGCCTGCGGCAAAGGCATTAATGGCTGATTCACTCAGAATATAGGCCTTTGGAATAGGCATTCCTGCCGCTATCGCCATTTCTTCAATAATATTAAGAAGTTTTCTTTGCTTTGGATCTTTTGTACTTTGAGGGACAAGTTGACCGCCTAGCATCTCAGCAATAACAGCACCGCCTTTAGATAAAGAATATATTTTATAAAAGCTGCCGATTATTATCAGGAGACTGACACCGACTGATATTGTAATAATGACATCTTGGTCAAAAGAATGAGTAAAGACATACATGAATGAGTCATTTTCATTTGTTCCCATATAGGCAAAAGTACCTATCAGGAGCAGGTTGGTTAATATGACTAATGAAATGATCGCTAAAATAAACAGGAAAATAAGCCACGAAGTATTCCTCCTAGCCTTATCCTGTGCCTGAAAAAAATTCATAACTGAAAAACGGCTTTAAAATGAAACTTTTGGAGCCGCCTGAATTTGTGCGCTGTCTTCAAATTCAAGCAATGATGCATCTTTAGCATGCCCAAACATTCCGGCAAAGACATTTTGTGGGAAAGACTGTTTATAGGTGTTGTATTCCATAACCTGGTCATTAAATGCCTGGCGAGCAAAGGAGACTTTGTTTTCAGTGCTGGTAAGCTCTTCGGTCAGTTGCATCATGTTCTCGTTACCTTTTAATTCAGGATAGGCTTCGACAACGACATTAAATTTTCCCATGGCACCTGCCAGGGTACCTTCAGCCTGGCTTAAGCCTTGCATTGAAGTAGCATCACCCGGAGAGTTATGTGCGTTGTTCAAGCTATTAGACGCTGAATTACGTGCCTGGATAACAGCATCAAGGGTTTCCCGCTCATGCTTTAGATAACCTTTTGCCGTTTCTACAAGGTTAGGAATAAGGTCATAACGTCGTTTGAGTTGAACTTCAATCTGTGAAAATGCATTTTTAAATCGATTACGTAAAGCAACCAGTGTATTGAAAATAGAAATTACATATAAAATGATTGCGCCAATAATGACTAATGTAATGATGCCTGATAGTTCCATGTTGACTCCGTTATAGAATAATTTTATTTAATTATTTTTTTAAATTTTTTCTTACAAACTATACTCGATTTTTGCCAAAAAGCCACGGCTATAAGAAACTGAAATATATGTTAATTTCAGTGCTTAATTAAGTTTACGGACTTTAAACTTGCGTCCTTTAATTTTTCCCTCGGAGAGTAATTTTAATGCGTATTTTGCAATAGGACGCTCAACTGCAACGTATGAAACAAGGTCAAAAATATCGATTTTTCCAACTTGTTTACCATTGATTTCAGTTTGCGATGTTAATGCTCCCAAAATATCACCCGCTCTTACTTTATTTTTACGTCCACCATTGATACTCAGGGTAACCATACTAGGCTGAAGTTTAAAATTCTCTCGTCTTTTTAACGTGTTGGCCTTTTCAATATTAAGTGATCGTTTAAGATATTCTTCAATTCGATTAACTTTATGTGCTTCAGAACTTAAAAAAATACTTAATGCCAGGCCTTGCTTATCGGCCCGGCCTGTTCGGCCAATTCGATGAACATGAACTTCCGGATCAGGGGAGAGTTCAAAGTTCACAACTGCTTGTAATTCTTTTATATCAATACCTCGTGCAGCGACATCTGTCGCGACAAGGATAGAGCTACTTCGATTTGCAAACTGAACCAGTACCTGGTCTCGTTCTTTTTGTTCAAGATCACCATGTAAGGCGAGGGCATGGAATCCTTCATGCCATAAGGCTTCAGCGAGTTCTCTTGCTTGCTGTTTACGATTACAGAAAACAAGTGTCGATTCAGGTCGATAATGATGTAACATAGATATTAAACACTGTGTACGTTCACCTTTTTCTACTTCGTAAAACACCTGTTTTATTTTTGTTGTGTCATGAGTTG
>JAOUOK010000274.1 GCA_029880425.1 Gammaproteobacteria bacterium | reverse complement strand
GGACTGATTTTCATTGCTTTTGCCAGCGGCCCATCTCCTTTGCCTTCAGTGCCGTGACAGAGCTGGCAGTAGGAAACGTACAACCTTCTTCCCTCATAGGCCGATGAGGAATCAGCTGCTACTGCAGGGGTACCCGCTCCAATGAGAGTCAGTAATACTACGGCGTGAATGATATTTTTCATGAAGGTAGACCTCCAACTAAAATCATAGTTGCCTTAAACATTAGTTCCTATATGGCATGATCGTCAACCAAAACTGAACCTTTTCATAATGTCATTTAAACTTCCGGTGTCATGAAGGAAACGATGAATCAGCAATAATTTTATATCATCGTATATTATTAAAGAAGAAAGTAAGCATGTTTGAGAGAGTAAAGAAGCACTGGGTAAAGAAATTGTTGAAGAGTTTAAATCTTTTACTTCATCTATAGTCGTAAAACTTTGTAGAAAAAAAGAATTACAACAACTATGGCATGCGTTGATCAAGTTTTGCTTTTTATGCTGCAGTAGTTGAAAGCGCGTCTGAAGAAGCAATTATGTTAATCACACAAAAACTCACCTCAACAGCACTGAACAGGGTTGGTAAACTGAAAAATATTCTAGCGTTTATCTATTGGTACATATTTTCTAATGGGTTCACCGGTGTAAACCTGTGTTGGACGGAAGATACGATTATCTTTTAATTGTTCACGCCAGTGTGCTAACCACCCTGCCGTACGAGAGATAGCAAAAATTGCGGTAAACTGATCGGCCGCGATGCCCATTTCCTGGTAAAGAATACCTGAATAGAAATCAACATTTGGATATACACCTTTCGACGCAAGGCGATCTTCACAGACACGCTCAACCGCTTTTGCCGTTTCAAACATTGGGTTGATATCGCCACCCCGAGCTTCAATAAACTCATCCACTAATTTTTCTAAAATAGTTGCGCGTGGATCTTTTGTTTTGTATTCACGGTGTCCCATACCCCAGATGACTTCTTTATTTTTTAGCTTGGCATCAATATAAGCTTCAGCTTTATCTGGTGAACCTATTTCTTCCAACATTTCTAAAACTTTCTGATTAGCACCGCCATGCAAAGGACCCGACAAGGCGCCAATGGCAGCAGCAATCACGTTAAATGGACTGGCCAGGGTAGACGCATTTACTAGTACTGAGAAGGTGGAAGCATTAATCGTATGTTCAGCATGCAAAATCAAACAGACATCCATGATGCGCGCTAACATCGGGTCAGGTTCTTTACGTGTCAGCATGTAAAGAAAGTTTTCTGCGTAAGATAAATCATACCTTGGCTCAACTGGATCATAGCCATTACGAATGTGTTGCCACATCGCAACTAACGTTGCCATGCGCGACAACATTTTTACTGTCATATTATGGATATAATTTAAATCACGACATTCGTCACCACCAGTCAGACATTCATTACCAGCATAAAACATTCCTAAACTGGCCACAGCAGTTTGTAACATGTCCATGGGGTGACCACTTTCTGGCAGGGTCTTCATCAGGTCGCGAATATGATATTTAACGTGGCGGTTTTCTTTTAGTTGTTGGTCAAAATCTGAGAGCTCAGTTGATGTTGGTAAACGTCCATCAAGTAATAACAATGATGTTTCTTCAAAACTGCTTTCCCTGGCTAATTGTTCAATTGGGTATCCACGATAAGCCAGAATACCCTTTTCACCATCGATATCGGAGATATTTGACTTTGTTGCGGGTACGCCTGCTAGACCAGGAAGATATTCACTCATTGCTGACTCCATTAAACAACTTTTTATGATGTTGTCAGAATGAATTCTAACCTACAAATATTTCCAGCTCATGTAGGTCAGATTTTAATCTGACTTTAATAACACTAATAAAAAAGGTGGTTTAGCTCGGGCTTTACCACCTTAGGATATATAGTATAGGAGATTGTTATATAGAAAAGGAAGAACCGCAACCACAGGTTGTAGATGCATTGGGATTATTAATCACAAACATTGAGCCCTCGAGGCTGTCTTTGAAATCGACTTCGGCACCTTCAAGATATTGATAACTCATGGGATCCACAACTACCGTGACACCATCATTTTCGACCGTGGTATCCCCATCCTGAATCTCTTCATCAAAGGTGAAGCCATATTGAAAGCCCGAACAACCACCACCCGTGACAAAAACACGCAATTTCAGGTTCGGGTTTCCTTCTTCCGCAATCAGTTGTTTTACCTTGTTAGCTGCACTATCGGTAAAAACCATGCCATTTTCTGATACAGCTGCTGAACTACTCATGGTTTGTTACTCCGCTTGTATAAATAAACCAGTAATGAATCAAATCAACTACAACACGCAAAATTGTAGGAGAACTTTAACTATATTATAGTTGAATAATTAATTATCTAATAACCTAGTAAAATAATCAAGATTAAAACCTAGGCTTCTTCTGCCTCATCCTCTTCAACAGCAGCTCGACTATTTTTCTCTTCCTGGTGCATTAATTTACCGTTAACCTCTGCACCCATCGCCATTTCAATAAGACTATAATAGACGTTTCCATGTACGCGTGCCTGCGCTGCCAGTTCAACATGACCTGTTGCATGGACATCGCCGATAACCGAACCATTTACCACCACGTTCGGTACTTTTACCTCTCCTTCTATGGTGCCACGTTCACTCAGGGTTAAAACAGAATCGTCACCACTTTCTGCAATAACACTGCCTTTTACTGTACCATCAACGTGCAAGCCGCCACTAAAAATGACATCACCATGAATTTCAGTATTTTGCCCAATTAACGAATCAATATGTGCGGTTTGTTTAGGTTTCTTGTTCTGTCCCCACATGGGTTTTATTCTCCTCAATATTCCACTCAATGGTTTTTTCAATCATGTCGCGTTGACTGCCACGCGGCAATATTTGTATTTTTACACGCAATAATGAGAATCCTTTTGGAAACCCCACTACGCCTTCAACATTCTGAAAGTATTTAAAACGGTAATTCAAATCCCTGACTTTATTCATCGCCACATCTTTCAATTCCAGTATTTTTGACTCGCCATTTAACAGCCCGTCAAACTGCAATTTTACCTTGCCGGTGATTAAGCGGCTATTTTTAAGAACCTGGGTTAAAACCACTTTATAACGATAGTTCCGTGTAGCCCCGTTTTGGCTTAAAAAGAAATTTTGCAAATATAGACCCGAACTGGAATCCTTTGGCGAAACGATACCCCGGTAAAATGCCAATTCCTCTTTATGCTCAAGAATTTCAGCCTGTAAAATTTTTAGAGTGGTATCAAGCTCATTGTAAGCCTTGCGTTCAATCTGTGCTGCACGTTCAAGTACTGCTTTATCTTCTCGTAATGTCGTAATGGTTTTTTCAAGGTGAGCCTGTGTTTGCATTAACTCCTGAATTTCATTATCCGCTTCACGGCTATCATAGCCTGCTGAATGCCGGCCAGCATCAAATAAGGTCCAGCCACCAATAATCAAAACCAGTAAAATCAAACCCCATATAAATTTACTTTTCCAGGGACGGTGTGTTTTTACTACTAAATTCATTTAAGGTACCAACGCAATTGCCGCTATTCCGGCATCCTCTTTCAAGCCGAACATTATATTCATATTTTGTACCGCTTGCCCCGCTGCGCCTTTGACCAAGTTATCAATAAC
>JAOUOK010000273.1 GCA_029880425.1 Gammaproteobacteria bacterium | reverse complement strand
TCCAATAAAAAGAAGTCGTAAATGAAAGTATTATCAGTTTTTGGCACTCGTCCTGAAGCCATAAAAATGGCGCCTTTAGTTCATGCACTGGCAAATGACAGTCGTTTTGAGTCTAAAGTTTGTGTGACAGCGCAACACAGAGAAATGCTCGACCAGGTGCTTGAATTATTTGAATTACAACCTGAATATGATTTGAATTTGATGAAAGCTGGTCAAACGCTTAATGATGTGACAGCTAATATTTTATTAAAGCTAAAACCTGTATTAACATCGTTTAAACCTGATATTGTTCTTGTTCACGGCGACACGGCTACAACTTTTGCAGCCAGCTTGGCGGCCTATTATGAACAAATCCCTGTGGGTCATGTAGAAGCGGGTCTGCGTACGGGTAATATTTATTCTCCCTGGCCTGAAGAAGCCAATCGGAAATTGACGGGAGCACTTACAAAGTACCATTTTGCACCCACTGAAATATCGAAATCAAATTTAATAGCAGAGGGTATTTCAGAAGAAGATATTTTTGTCACGGGTAATACCGTAATTGATGCTCTGTTAATGGTAAAGGAAAAACTGGAAACAAATGAAAAGCTTTCAGAGGAATTATCCAAACAGTTTTCTTTTTTGAATCCGGAGCAGAAATTGATTTTGGTAACGGGGCATCGCAGAGAAAGTTTTGGTGGTGGTTTTGAACGAATATGTCAATCATTGGCATCCATTGCCCAGAAATATCCAGATGTTCAGATTCTATATCCTGTTCATTTGAACCCGAATGTGCAGGAACCTGTTAATAGGCTTTTACATGGCATAGAAAACATTATTCTAATCGAGCCTCAAGATTATTTACCTTTTGTTTACCTGATGAATAAATCACATATTATTTTAACTGATTCCGGCGGCATACAGGAGGAAGCGCCAGCATTAGGCAAACCTGTGCTGGTTATGCGAGAAACGACTGAGCGACCTGAAGCGGTTGAAGCTGGAACGGTTAAATTGGTTGGTACAGATGTTGATGTTATTGTGAATACCGTTTCTACATTAATAGAAGATAAAAAACATTACGAGTCTATGTCTTTTGCTCATAATCCCTATGGAGATGGGCAGGCATGTTCAAGAATAATTAGTAGTATAAATTAAAATTATTGAGGGAAGTATGTCTTTTGACAAAATTTCAGTAATAGGTCTTGGTTACATTGGCTTACCAACAGCAGCCATGTTTGCATCCAGAAAGAAAAAAGTGATAGGTGTTGATGTTAATCCAAAAGCAGTTGATACCATAAATCAGGGGCAAATCCATATTGTCGAACCTGATTTGGATATGTTGGTACATGCTGCGGTAAAAGAAGGATACTTGCGCGCATCAACTAAGCCGGAACAAGCTGATGCGTTTTTGATAGCCGTTCCAACTCCATTTTTACCCAAAGAGAACAAGTCAGATATTCCACAACCAGATTTATCCTATATTGAATCTGCAGCAAAGTCTATTGCACCCGTTATCAAAAAAGGTGATTTGATAATTCTCGAATCAACATCCCCTGTTGGAGCTACGGAGCAGTTAGAACAATGGTTGGCGGAAGCAAGACCAGATTTAACTTTCCCTTCTTCAAATGGTGAAAGTTCAGATATCCGAATGGCTCACTGCCCTGAAAGAGTTTTGCCAGGACTAGTCATAAAGGAATTGGTTGAAAATGATCGAGTGATTGGTGGACTAACCAACCTATGCTCACAAAAGGCAGTAGAGTTATATAAAACCTTTGTCAAAGGTGAGTGTGTTATCACCAATGCTCGTACTGCAGAAATGGCCAAATTAACTGAAAATAGTTTCAGAGATGTGAACATTGCTTTTGCTAATGAGTTGTCGATTATCTGTGACAAATTGGATATTAATGTTTGGGAGTTAATAAAACTCGCTAATCGGCATCCAAGAGTAAATATATTGCAACCAGGTCCTGGTGTTGGTGGACACTGTATAGCAGTTGACCCATGGTTTATTGTTTCAAAAACACCGGAAGAGGCTCAATTGATTCGTACTGCTCGAAAAGTGAATGATAGCAAACCTGATTGGGTGATAGAGAAAGTAAAACAGGCAATTGGCGAATACCTTTTGGAGAATCCTGATAAAACAGCTAAGGATGTCACTATTGCTTGTTATGGTTTGACATTTAAACCTGATATTGATGATTTGAGAGAAAGTCCAGCTTTAGAAATAACTAATAGAATTGCTAAAATGCATCCTGGCACTATATTTGGTATCGAGCCTAATATTAGTCAACTACCAAAACATATCAAAAATATTAAAAGAGTAAATTTTGAAAAAGCAATACAAGATGCCAATATTCATTTGATGATGGTTGATCATAAAGAATTTCTAGAATCTAAGTTATCATCGATGAATAATAAATTTTTAGTTGATACAAAAGGGATAGAGATACGATATCCTTAAAAATTATAATGTCTTACAGAGATAAAATATGATATTTAAATACGTGACTTATTTGAGAGAAACTATAATCTTTTGAAGCATATTATATCCTTACTTTTATTTTTGTTAGTTTCAGTTAACTTTTCATTTCTACCGGGACTTCAAGGCATAATAACAATACTATTTTTTTTATGTGTATTTTTTTATGTGCCGTTGAAAAATATAGAAAAACCAATATTGCGCTTAATGATTATTTGGGCATTATCGATACTGTTGTTAGTTATTAGTCTAATTTCATTAAATATAGAATTAGATAATTCTATATTTTTACGAAACAGATATTGGTTTTTTCAAATTATTCTCGCTATTTCCAGTTTCAAATTCATCGCTTATTTAGTAAAAAATGAAAATACGGTTTACCTTAGCAAAATCTTCTTTTTTAGTTTGATGTTTTTAATATTAGTAGCAAGTGTTCAATTATTTCTTCTAGGCCCTTTTAAATTAAAGCTTCTTTCTTCGGAACCAAGCCAAGCAGGTGGTGTTTTTTTATTTTGGTTTTTAGGGTATTTCTATCTAATGAATTTGTGTTATAACAAATTTCCGAACAAGTTCGTTGTTTTGATATCAATTATAGTATTTGTGTTAATGGGCTCAAAAGCTATCTTTCTAACGGTTTTACTGTTATTAATTCTCTTATTTATATTTTTCTTAAGTATAAAACAAAGAGTTTTTGTGGGGTTGTTTATATCCTTTATTAGTTTGTCATTGTTAAATATTATAAATATTGAATATATTGATAAAATGGTATTGTTAGCAGATGTGTTGATATTGAATGGACTTGATGGGTTAGATTTTAGTTATGGAATTTATGATTCTTTTATTGTTCGTGTAGGTTCTGTAATTACGGCCATTGGTATATTTATAGAGCAACCCTTAGGAATTGGATTTGGAGTATACAACTCTTTATTTTCAGATTATATAGCAATTTTTGTATCTACAAAATCTTCGCCAGAACTGAATATGATAATAAGCGGGCAAAGTTATGCTACCCCCAAGTCTTATCTATTAGAATTCATACTATCGACAGGTATTGTAGGAACATTCATCTTATTGATAGATGTTGTAAAACGTGATACAAAAAAAAATCGGTTATTCAATATTGTAATGTTATGTCTTATATCCCAATCTTTTATTGTAGAACTTACACCTTTTTTAAGTATGATATATATATTTGTT
>JAOUOK010000272.1 GCA_029880425.1 Gammaproteobacteria bacterium | reverse complement strand
ACTGCAGTATTTTTGATCGTATTGGTCTTGATTATCGTCCTGTACAGGCCGATACCGGCTCGATTGGTGGTAATGCCTCACATGAATTCCATGTCTTAGCTGAATCAGGTGAAGATGATATTGCCTTTAGTAGTGACAGTGACTACGCCGCAAATATTGAACTGGCCGAAGCCATAACATCAATTACTGAACGTCCGGCGGCGACAACTGAAATGACTTTAATTGATACCCCTGATGCCAAAACGATTAATGAGCTGGTTGAGCAATTCAATTTAGATATTGAGCAAACCGTTAAAACTTTAATTGTGCATGCGGATGAAGAAAGTGAACATACCTTGATTGCATTAATCGTCAGGGGTGATCATGAACTCAATGAAATAAAAGCTGAAAAATTACCGGGTGTGGCCACGCCACTTTGTTTTGCTGCAGATGAAGAAATTAAAAGTGTTATTGGTGCCGCACCAGGTTCACTTGGGCCAGTAAATTTAGCGATTCCCTGTATCATTGATCGTAGTGTTGCAATAATGAGTGATTTTTCTGCCGGCGCAAACATCGATGACAAACATTACTTTGGCATTAACTGGGACAGGGACGTGGCACTACCTGAAGTTGCCGATATTCGAAATGTTATGCAAGGTGATCCAAGCCCGGATGGTAAAGGCACCCTGTCGATAAAACGCGGCATCGAGGTTGGTCATATATTTCAGCTCGGTAAAAAATACAGTGAAGCTTTAAACGCAACCGTACTGGACGATAAAGGAAAGGCCACCATCATGAGCATGGGTTGCTATGGTATTGGTGTTTCACGGGTTGTTGCATCTGCTATTGAACAAAACCATGATGACAAAGGAATCATCTGGCCAGACAACATTGCTCCTTTCCAGGTTGTTATTATTCCTATGAATATGCATAAATCTGAAATGATAAAACCCGTCGCTGAAAAGCTCTATAATGAGCTTAAAGATTTGAATATTGATGTATTACTCGATGATCGTAAAGAACGCGCGGGTATTATGTTCGCCGATATGGAACTTATTGGCATTCCACACCGAATCGTTTTAGGTGAACGCGGCCTTGAAAAAGGGTTAGTTGAATATAAAGGTCGACGTGACATTGATAATACTGATATCGCGCTTGACGATATCGTACAATTTATTAAGGATAAATTAGCCTGAAGTGAATAAACATTTATTTCACAAGAAGCTATTTATTATCGCTGTTAGCGCGTTACTAACAGCCTCTCCTCCTGTTATCGCTAATGAAAATACAATAACCGAAAAACAAAAATCTCATGATGAACTTCGTCTTTTATTAACGCAGGCAATAAAAGACAGCAACAGTTTTACAGATCGCTATGATGCAGAGGTATGGCTTATTGATATGTCAAACCGCTTAAAAGGAAAAATAAAAAATCCGGAAAAACGTTTAAACCTGTTACGCCTGATTCACCAGGAAGCCAGCAGGGCCAAGTTACATCCTGAACTTGTTTTAGCCGTTATTGATGTGGAAAGTAATTTTGACCGCTTTGCTATTTCAAAAGCAGGAGCACAAGGCCTGATGCAAGTCATGCCTTTCTGGCTAAAAGAAATAGGCCAGCCACGTGACAGCCTGTTTAATGTCCGCACTAACCTGCGGATGGGCTGTACCATTCTTAAATTCTATCTTAATAAAGAAAAAGGGGACCTTACCCGGGCGCTGGCACGCTATAACGGAAGCCTGGGGAGATTTAAATATCCTAATAAAGTTTTTAAACTGCTGAATAAACGTTGGTACAAACAATAAAAAAATTACTACAGCGTTACCGTCGCCTTCTGGCCCGCCCTTAATATCACTTCTTTAATATCAAAAATGACATCAACGGCATAATAGCCCTGTTTTTTCGTATCGGCTTCAAACGCTATATTAACCACTTTACCCTCGAAGGTTTGCCCTGCAACATCTACTTTTGCCGGCTGCTTAATGGCGATACGGTTAAGCTTGTCGGTAGTCACAAAAATTCGGGCTAACATACGCTTTGCCTCGGCAACAACCACAAGCACCGGCGGTGCCATTTCAGAAGCAACAACCTGCCCTTTTACTGCCGTGGTATTGATAACAATGGCATTAAAAGGTGCCCGGATAGCACTATACTCCAGGTTAACCTTTGCTTTGATTAAAGATGCCTTTGCTTGTTGATGCTGAGATTTTGCTTCGGTATGACTATTCCTAGCTACCTGTAATTCATGCTCGGATAGCATAGTACGATCATACATATCCATTTGCCGATCAAGTTCCCGTTTAGCTTCCTGGCTTTTCTCTTCACTATTTTTTAATAATGCCCTGGCATAACTTAAATCAGCATTAAAAATACGCGGATCAAGCTGAACAAGAACTTCACCTTTAGTAACAATTTTTCCGTTTTGCGCGAATACCTGCTGTACCACACCATTAACCGCTGTTGATAATTCGGACCTCATTGACCAGTGTAATGACGCTTCATACTCTTCAGCAACAACAGCGTTGTTTAATGTAAATAATGTAACAACAGAAACAATAAAATATTTAATGTGATTTTTTAAAGTCATAATAATATGCCCATAACTTGTTATTGGCTTTCACTAAAATTATCTAATAGTTTTCCAGATAAGGCATCAAGCTGTGCCCAGGCTAATGCAATTTCAAAATTGGTTTGGACTAAACGCCGTTCTGCTTCAGAAAATTTCACCATTGAATATCCCAGGTCAGATGTCACTTCTAGCTCATAAAGTGCACGACTTTTATCTAATCTTAACTCGGTAAAGTCCATCGCCGTTTGCATTTCTTCATGCTTAATTTTCAAGGTTTCAATATTTAACCATAGTTCAAGAACACGCTGTTGTATTAGCTGCTCCTGCTGAACTAACTGCGACTCTATTTTATATGACTCAGCTTTTGCCTTTGCAACTGCAGCATCAACCCTGTTACCACTCCACAAAGGTACATTCAGAGTAATATTTGCTTCCCATTTATTTGAAGAACTGGTTTCACGTTCATATTGATAAGCATTAACCCCGGCACTTAATACCGGGTTATCACTGGCACGCGCATATTTAACATTATTTTTGGCTGCGGCAAGTTTTAATCTTAATGCAGCAAGCAGTGGGTTTTTTTCACTGGCTTCTTTTTGTAACAACTCTACTTCAGGTAACTTTCTTGAGACAACATCCAGCTCAGGTTTAGCAACGGTGTCAGGTAAATTCCCTGGTCGGTTCAGGGACTGCGCTAATAAAGCACGTGTTACACGTTGTTGACTCTGGCTGTGAGTACGCAGGCGACGAATACGCTGATATTCCACTTCCTTCTCTGCAACTTCAACTTCAGTATACTGCCCCAGTTTATGCCTGATCTGCATCCGGTCATACTGAATATATGCAACGGCCATTTCTTCGTTATAACGATAAAATTGCAAGTCTGCCAGTACAACATCAAAATAGCGTTTCATTACTGCCAGGTACTGTTGTTGCTTTGCCCCCAGGTAATATAGCTTATTACTCGCGACCTGTTGTGAAACAACGTCTGACAAGCTTGCACTACGCCCAAAATCATAAAGTGTTTTATTTGCTGATAACCTTAAACGATGATCTTCGCCAGACTGATTCGGAGCAAGTACAGAAGGTTCAATCCAGCGAGCATCAGCTTT
>JAOUOK010000271.1 GCA_029880425.1 Gammaproteobacteria bacterium | reverse complement strand
ATAATCGTTAACTGAAAATTTTTATAAGTAACGTCCATTGATTGTTCCAGTTTTCAATGGGCGAACGCTTAAACCCTGAACGAACGTACTGAATAATACGGCCTTCAACAACAGCCAGTAATAAATTCGCCTGCGCCTGAACCGGTGTAGTGAGTTCGATCTCCTTATTCATTTCACCTTCACGTAAAACCTGTTTAACCTGGGTTTCAAGACGCTCATAAAACTGACCTACGCGTAAACGTAATCGTTCAGTTTCACCTGTTAAGACTTCACCACTAAGAATGCGACTTAAACCCGGGTTACGTTCAGAAAAACCGAGTAATAATGAAAGAATATTTTCACAGCGCGCCAGCGATGAATTTTGCTCTTTAAGAATACGGTTAATTAATGAAAAAATACTTTCTTCAATAAACTCGATTAAGCCTTCAAACATTTTCGCCTTGCTTGGGAAGTGACGATAAAGTGCAGCCTCTGAAACACCAACAGCCCGTGCTAAACCAGCCGTAGTAATCCGTTCACCCGGATTCATTTCGAGCTCATGTGCCAATGCTTCGAGTATCTGTTGTCGGCGTGAAGGTTTTTTTTCATTCTCTGTCATAGTGATAACCTTTTAGTCCTGGCTTTTTATCGTTATTACACTTTAATTAAATTACAGGTAATTTATTAACCCTTAATTAAGGTACCCACACCCTCATCGGTCAGAAGCTCAAGTAATACTGCATGCTCAACCCGACCATCAATAATTTGTGAGGTTTGTACACCTGACTTAACCGCGTCAATTGCACAGGCAATTTTTGGTAACATACCACCGTGAATGGTTCCATTATCGATCAACTCCTGCACCTGGTTAGCCGTTAAACCGGTTAACAGTTTACCGTCATCATCAAGTACACCCGCGGTATTGGTCAGTAAAATTAACTTTTCAGCATTCAAGGCAATGGCCATTTTCCCTGCAACCAGGTCAGCATTTATATTGTAAGACTGACCATCGCCACACACGCCAATCGGTGCAATAACAGGTATAAAATCGCCTTTCATCAACATGTGAACAATCGATGCATCAATACTTTCCACTTCACCAACATGACCAATATCAATGATCTCTGTGGTATTCATTTCAGGTGCATCATTTTCAAAATTCATTTTACGTGCATTAATTAATCCACCATCCTTGCCGGTTAATCCAACTGCGTGACCACCTTGCTGATTAATCAGGTTAACAATATCTTTATTTACCTGGCCACCTAAAACCATTTCAACAATATCCATGGTTTCTGAATCAGTAACCCGCATACCTTTAACAAACTGACTTTCCTTACCAATTTGTTGCAGCATGTTACCTATTTGTGGACCACCACCATGCACAACAACCGGGTTCATGCCGACGAGTTTCATTAAAACAATATCACGTGCAAAGCCCTGTTTTAATGATTCATCGACCATGGCATTACCACCATATTTAATTACAATGGTTTTACCCTGGAAACGTCGAATGTAAGGCAGAGCCTCTGTTAAAACATTTGCAATATTTGCAGCAGAAGATTGTTCTAAACTCATAGTATTTTCTTTTGTAAAATTAATTAATATTTACTTGAGAGCTTTACACAAATAGCGAGAAGTTAAAGAACAAGGCAAAACCGATGAAAAAGCAGAATGTACAATTAGTACATGAGCATTTTGAAGAGGTTTTAACGCAGTTATTTTGCTTCGTAGCATTTGTGTATAGTTCTCATTTAAAATGGTAGTTGTATATCAGGCTGTATCGACGTCAACACTGCACGGAATTTTTCCTGGACATCTACCATTGCTTTCTTAGTTTGTCCTTCAAAACGTAATACCAGGCAAGGCGTAGTATTTGATGCACGAACCAGTCCCCAGCCATTACTGTAATCAACGCGCACACCATCAATCAATGTCACTTCCGCATCAGTAAAAGACACGGATTGCGCAGTAAGCTTTTCAATAAACTTAAAATGCTCGCCTTCCTGCATGTTAATTTTTAATTCCGGGGTATTGAATGAATCAGGCAAACTGGAAAAAACAACACGTGGCTGACGTAACTGGTTCGACATAATCTCCAGTAAACGTGCTGCTGAATACAAGGCATCATCAAAGCCATACCATCTTTCTTTAAAGAAAATATGGCCACTCATTTCACCCGCCAGTAATGCACCGCTTTGTTTCATCTTCGCTTTAATTAGTGAATGCCCGGTTTTCCACATTAAAGGCTTACCACCTTCTTCTTCAATGACGCTACGTAAGTTACTGCTACATTTAATATCGTAAATAATATTAGCGCCCGGGTTACGTGATAACACGTCCTTTGCAAATAACATCATTAAGCGATCAGGCCAGATAACTTTTCCATCACCACTGACCACGCCGATACGATCACCATCACCATCAAAGGCGAGCCCCATATCAGCATTTTGTTTTTTAACTTCTGCTTTTAAATCAACCAGGTTTTCAGGCTGACTCGGATCAGGATGATGATTAGGAAAATTGCCATCAACTTCGCAGAATAAAGGTATCACTTCACAACCAAGTTGAGTAAACAGCTTGGGAGCTACGGCACCTGCAACCCCGTTACCACAGTCGATAACAATTTTTAATTTACGTTTAAGCGTGATGTCCTGCGTAATACGGTCAATATATTTTTCTAATACTTTTTCATTAACGTATGCCCCTTCACCCGCAGTTAAATTGTTATTTAAAACTCTGTTGCGTAATGTCTGGATGGTATCACCGGATAATGTCTCTCCACCTAATACCATTTTAATGCCATTATAATTTGATGGATTATGACTGCCGGTTAACATCACCCCGGTACCATTAGCTAACTCAGCCGCAGCATAATAAAGTGCCGGCGTGGGTAACATACCAATATCAATAACCTTCATGCCCGATGTAATTAAACCGGTCACTAATGCTTTACCTAACTCGGGTCCGGATAAGCGACCATCACGGGCAAAGACAATAGAGTCCAGCCCCCTTTCTTTTGCTTCACTACCAATTGCATGACCAATAAACAAAATATTTTCAACCGTTAAAGTCTGTCCCACGATGCCCCGGATATCATAGGCTTTAAATATCTCTTCGGGTAAAAGTGGCAAGTTTGCCGGAGGTGATGCAACTTTTTCACTCGGTACATTTGCAGTTGCATCATCAAGGGCATCAAGCTGATCAATAACAGAAGCATCATCCAGTTCTTCAAGCTGAATGGAATCTTTTGACATAAACATCGTATCTGATTCAGGTAATATTCCTTGTGTTGATTTTGAATCCTTTTTACCCTCGGAATCACGTTCACGATCAAAGTTATTCTGCTCGATGCGAATATTTCCTACCTGGGCAGCTGCTTTTTTAAATTCCACCAGGCTAAAATCATACTGATGTTTTTTAACGCCTTTTAACGTACCCGTAATCAACATCAGGTATTTTTCCAGATCGTTAGTAAGTTCCTTATGTAACAACTGGCGTAAGACAAAGACCACTGCACCCGATAAAATAATACCCATGACAAGAGCAAAAACCATCCCCAGGTTAAATGCACTCTCTTCTTCGTAAGGAACCCATGTCTCAACCTGCCAATGCGTACCCGGTATATCAATCACAGCATGTGTACCTTGCTTAGAAACTTTGCCCGCTTTGGAAATCAG
>JAOUOK010000270.1 GCA_029880425.1 Gammaproteobacteria bacterium | reverse complement strand
ATCATCATACCGGACACTATTTTTAAAAGCGCGTTTTAACAGTGAAAAATGGAATATTATTTTCACCGAGGAAAAAAATAAGATTCATGGGCCAATAATGGATTTTAATAAGATTTTTTTACTTTCTTCTTTATTAACATTACTTGTTGTTATTTTACTTAGCATCATACAGATACGTCGTAGCCTTGATCCACTGGAGAAACTAATACAGGGAACAAGACATCTTGCAAACAGGAATTTTAACGAGCGAATTAATATTAAAAGCAGTAATGAGTTTTATAAACTTGCCGAATCATTTAATGATATGGGAGAGCAATTAAGCAAACAGTTTTCTGCGTTAACAACCCTCACAAATATTGATCAGTTAATGTTATCTGACCCAACAAGTGAAAATATCTACCTGGCAATATTTAAATATATTAATGAAATTAAAGTAGGCAAAGTTAGCACTATCACCCTGATAAACCCTGACTCCAATACTACAGGTAACACTTATATATATGATAATAAAAAACCAAGTGAAATTTCACACGAGAGAATTTTTATTAATGAGAAAGATTTCAAACTATTAGAACAATCAACTCATAGTTATTACAAAATAAATGATGATAATCATGCGTTATTTACCCCTATTTTAAAATACGACATAAAAGAAGCCATTATATTTTCAGTTAAAATTGATAACCAATTATCTGCATTCATTACACTGGGTTACACTAACCCTCCACACTTATCTGCAGAAGATGCGCTACAAATTAAAAATATATCTGACAGGCTTGCTGTTGCAATATCGACCGTGGCACGTGATAAAAAACTTTATAAGCAATCTTATTATGACAATTTAACCGGACTGCCAAACAGGCAACTGCTAAATTCAAGACTTGAGCAGGAAATATCAAACTGCATTCGCAATGGAAGCACGCTCGCTGTTTTATTCCTCGACCTTGACAGGTTTAAAAAAGTAAATGATTCCCTTGGTCATACCATTGGTGATGAGCTGCTTATTGAAATTGCTAACCGCTTACTTAAATGTGTAAGAGATACTGATACAGTAGCCCGGCTTGGGGGAGACGAATTTACAATAATATTAACGGGCTCGGTTAAAAACATAGATATCAGCAATATCTCTGACAAAATCATTAATGAAGTATCCAAACCCTTTTATATACGCGGCAATGAAATTTTTACCGGAACCTCAATAGGAATATCCATTTATCCCAATGACGGAGAAAACCGTGTTGAACTGCTAAAAAATGCGGATACGGCTATGTACCGTGTAAAAGAACTTGGCAGAGGAAAACATTTGTTCTTTGAAGAGCAAATGAATATTGATGAAATGGAAAGAACTAGTCTTGAAAATGATATGAGAAATGCATTTGTGAATAAAGAATTCTCATTATTCTACCAGCCAATCATTGATCTGGAGTCAGAATTAATTGTTGCTGCAGAAACTCTTATCAGGTGGACACATCCCGTCAGGGGAGTCGTGCCAACAGAAAAATTTATAAGTCTTGCAGAAGAAACAGGCTTCATGGAAGAAATTGGTGACTGGGTTTTGAAAAATGCATGTAAGCAGTTCACCCAATGGGAGTCGAGTGGTTTTCATATAAATTACTTAGCAGTAAATGTATCCACCAGGCAGTTTTTACAGGATAACTTTATAGAAAAATTGTATTCGATACTTAGCGAAACAGGCATGTCTGCTGAAAAACTCGAACTTGAAATCACAGAAGGCCTGCTCATGGATGAGCGATTTGATTCAAATAAAATATTACATACACTAAAAGATAAAAATATTAAATTATCCATTGATGATTTTGGTACCGGGTTTTCATCTTTAAGTTACCTGAAGCGTTTCCCGTTAAATACACTAAAAATAGATCGTTCATTTTTACAGGATGTTCCTCATGATTCGGACGCATGTTCAATTGTTGAATCTATAATTACATTAGGACATACACTTAAGTTAAAAGTTATTGCTGAAGGGATTGAGAATATTCAGCAACTTGAAGTTTTAAAGAATTTTAACTGTGACTTCGCACAGGGCTACTATTTTAAACGCCCTGTTCCTGCAGATGAATTTGCTGAACTAATAAACAGACAAAATAACGTTGTTAAAATTAAGTTCTGATTTATTTTTATTTAATCACTTCCATGTTTCTCATATATGGTTTTAAAACATCTGGGACATGTATATTACCCGTCTCATCCTGGTAGTTTTCCATAATAGCCACGAGTGTTCTACCAACAGCTAATCCCGAACCATTGATGGTATGAACCAGTTCAGGTTTGCCTGTTTCAGGGTTTCGCCAGCGTGCTTTTAAACGGCGTGCCTGAAAATCTCCAAAATTACTACATGAAGAAATTTCACGGTATTTTTTCTGCCCCGGTAGCCAGACTTCAAGGTCATAGGTTTTGCGTGATGAAAAACCGATATCACCGGTACATAAGTTTACAACACGATAAGGTAAATCGAGTTTTTGTAAAATTGCCTCGGCATGTAAAGTCAGCTCTTCATGCGCTTGCTCTGATTGATCCGCAGTTACAACCTGGACCAGCTCTACCTTTTCAAACTGGTGCTGACGAATCATGCCCCGTGTATCACGCCCATACGAACCCGCTTCACTACGAAAACATGGTGTATGACAAACAAATTTTCGTGGCATATAGCCTTCATCAATAATTGTATCACGCACAATATTGGTTACCGGTACCTCGGCGGTTGGAATAAGGTAAAACTCCTGCTCAGCCCTGAGCTTAAATAAATCTTCCTCAAATTTTGGTAACTGGCCTGTGCCACGTAGGCTGTCACTGTTGACGATATAAGGGACATAGGTTTCTGTATAACCATGTTCAGAAGTATGAGTATCGAGCATGAACTGGATCAAGGCCCTGTGCATATTCGCAATGGCACCATTCATTACGGCAAAGCGTGAGCCGGTTATTTTCGTGGCTGTTTCAAAATCTATCTGGCCTAAACCTTCACCGAGATCAACATGATCTTTTACTTCAAAATTAAATTCCTTAGGTGTACCCCATTTACGAATTTCAATATTATCATCTTCGGAGCTCCCATCAGGAACCGAGCTATCAGGGATATTAGGCAAGCCCATTGCTATTTCATGCATTTCGTCCTGTACTACGGCCAGGGCTTTCTCAGCTTCTTCAAGTTTTGAGCCTAAAGAAGAGACTTCATCGAGTAATGGTTGAATATCTTCACCCGCAGCTTTTGCCTTACCAATATTTTTTGATTTTGAATTACGTTCAGCCTGAAGAGATTGGGCATTAACCTGTAATGATTTACGTTGTTCTTCCAGCGAAGCGAAGTGTTTAGTATCTAAATCATATCCACGGCGCTTTAATAATGCCGCGGTTTCTTCAAGAGTGTTTCTTAATAATTGTGGGTCAAGCATGTGGATGTAAACCTTATTCTTAATAAATTTATTTTTAAATATTCGTATTAGCTGACCATTTTAACATGTGACCGGGTTTAATTTGATCACTTAAATGCTCAAGAATGTTATTTATTTTTTCTTCTTCATCAAAAAACTCGACCACGATCGGTAAATGCATGGATAAATCGACAATATCTGCACCATGAATTACTCCCGACTCGCCATAGCCAGAAATGCCGCGAAAGACAGAAAGGCCGCGCAGCTTT
>JAOUOK010000269.1 GCA_029880425.1 Gammaproteobacteria bacterium | reverse complement strand
GGTGTTTGGTGTTGGCCCTGATTTTTTGATTACGTTTAGTGCAAAAATACATCGTGGACGATTTTTACCTGACGAAGATCCCACTGCACCCCGTGCTTTTGTTGTACTTGGCGCAAAGGTAAAAAATGAACTCTTTGGCAATTTAAACCCGTTAGGTAAACGTATGCGTATCGGTGGTGATCGCTACCGCATCATTGGTTATTTAGAATCAAAAGGTCAGATACTGGGGTTTGATTTAGATGATACTGTTTTCATTCCCACTGCCCGGGGCCTTGAGTTATATAACCGTGAAGGACTGATGGAAATTGACTTAACCTATAAAGAGGGTGCAAACACCGGTAAAGTTGTTGCCGGTATTAAACGAATACTTGAAGCCCGACATGGCAAAGAAGATTTTACCATTACTACGCAGGAACAAATGTTAGACGTACTCGGTTCTATCCTAAATGTCTTAACCTTTGCTGTTGGCGCCATAGGCAGTATTTCACTACTTGTTGGTGGCATCGGCATCATTACTATAATGACGATTAGCGTGAATGAGCGAACAACTGAGATTGGCTTATTACGTGCACTGGGTGCTAAACAGTCTCAAATTTTATCGCTGTTTTTAGGGGAAGCGATTGTATTATCCGCTATTGGCGGGGCAAGTGGATTATTAATGGGGATAGGTATCGCGCAACTACTTCATGCCGCCTTACCTGCTTTGCCCGTTCATACACCCTGGACATTTGTATTTATGGCTGAAGGTCTCGCGGTATTTATTGGCCTGGCCGCGGGCGTCTTGCCTGCCCGCCGCGCAGCTAAACTGGATCCGGTTGAAGCCCTACGATCTGAATAATGCTTTATTTAATGTCAAAATCATAATCAATCGTCAATGGCGCATGATCAGAAAACCAGGTTTCTTTATAAACAGAAGCCTTTTTCACTTTACCTTTTAAACCCGGTGTTACGAGGTGATAATCAATCCGCCATCCCACGTTATTCGCCCGTGCATTACCTCGGTTTGACCACCAGGTATACTCACCGGCATTTTTATTGACTTCACGAAAAGCATCAACATAACCCACTTCGTCAAGTGCTTTATCCATCCAGGCATGATCTTCAGGTGTACAACCTGAATTTTTCTGGTTGCTTTTCCAGTTTTTAATATCAATTTCTTTGTGTACGATATTTAAGTCACCACAAATCACAAACTCACGTCGCTTGCGCTTCATCACTTTCATTTCCTCAAGTAACTTATCCATAAACTTGAGTTTATTCTGATGTCTTTCAGGACTTGATGAGCCGGATGGTAAATAAAGTGAAGCCACGGTCAGGCCTTCAAATTCTGCCTGGATCCAACGACCTTCTGTATCAGCATGATCAAAACCTAAACCGGTAGTGACCTTATTAGGTTTGACTTTGCTATAAATTGCCACCCCGCTATAGCCTTTTTTCTCAGCATCAAAGTAGTAACAGTGATAACCCCCAGGGTAAAAAATCGAATCATCCAGCTGGTGTTCCTGTGCCTTGGTTTCCTGGATACAGATTACATCGGCTCTTTGTTTTTTCATCCACTCAAAAAACCCCTTACGCTCCGCCGCCCGTATTCCGTTCACATTTGCTGTAATAATTCGCATCACTCGTTATCCAATTCTGTACACAAAACGTGTATCATACACGACCTGATTCACCAGCTGAAACTAATCAACACAGGGAATAATAATGCGCGACTATCAAAAAGACTTTATCGAATTTGCACTAAAAAATGACGTTCTTCGCTTTGGCGAATTCACCCTGAAATCTGGTCGTATCAGTCCTTACTTTTTTAATGCCGGTCTTTTTAACAGTGGTGAAGCCCTGGCCAAACTTGGCCAATATTACGCCGCAGCAATTGCAGACAGTAATGTAAAGTTTGATGTTTTATTTGGCCCAGCATATAAAGGTATTCCTTTAGCGACCACCTGTGCGGTTGCCTTATACGAACATCAAAAGATCAATATCCCGTACAGCTTTAACCGTAAAGAAGCTAAGGCTCACGGTGAAGGTGGCAATATTGTGGGCGCTGCATTGGAAGGTGATATTCTTATTATTGATGATGTCATTACTGCGGGTACGGCTATTCGTGAATCCATGGATATTATTGCCGCGGCGAATGCAAAACCTGCCGGTGTGATTATCGCTTTAGACCGCCAGGAAAAAGGCACCGGTGAACTCTCAGCCATCCAGGAAGTAGAGCAACAATATAATATTCCTGTTCTGAGTATTATCAAGTTAGAAGATTTAATTACCTATATCGAAGGTAATGCAGACTTTGTTCAGTATCTTGATAAAGTTAAAGCGTATCGCGATCAATACGGAATTTAATAATTTAATTAAACTTGTAAAATGGACTTAAAACAAATCACAGAACAATTGGTGAATGAAAGCATAATTTGGTTACCCAAGGTAGCTGCCGTTTTATTTATCATTGTTCTTTTCTTTGTTTTATCCAGGTTTGTAAAACGATTAATCATTACATTTTCTGACAAACTTAACTTTGACCCTCACCTCACTAAATTCTTTGCGCAAATAAGCAAAATTCTTTTAATTATTATTGGTTTAGTCACCGCACTGGGTACGGTTGGAATTAATGTCTCAGCACTGGTTGCGGGTTTGGGTTTAACCGGTTTTGCGTTAGGTTTTGCCTTTAAAGACATTATTTCAAACATCTTATCAGGTATATTAATTTTACTTTACCGTCCATTTATCGCCGGCGACAAGATAAAAGTTGCAGGCTATGAAGGTGAAGTCGTTTCTGTTGATTTACGTTATACCAGGCTTAATTCTGAAGAAGGGATTGCTTTAATCCCTAATTCAAAATGTTTTTCTGATCCCGTTGTTGTCTATAACAAAGATTAAATAAGCAGTCAGACTATTCTATAGCAAACTCAATTCGCTCGTTTAACTGTTCAATCGCTTTTTTAGCACAGACCGCATCTTTCTCACCTCCGGGTGCACCACTGACACCTATTGCTCCAATATTATAACCACCGGCGACAATTTTAATTCCACCTTCCATCACAATAAGTCCATTAATATGATTTAACTCTTGCTGAATATCAGCACGGGATTTACGAAAGGCACCACTGTCTGTCCAGGCCATCACGGTCATATTCGCTTTACGCTCTGCAATCTCCAGGGTAAAACGCGCAGCAGCATCATCGCGTAATGCAGCACGTATAATGCCATGACGATCAACCACAACTGCACTGACCCCATAACCTTGTTTACGACAGATCAATACAGCTGCGTTGGCAATATCTCGCGCAAGGTCCATACCGATACTTTTATCTGTAACAACATCTTTTGCCTGTACAGAAACACTGATAACACAAAGTATAAAAGTTAACTTAAACAAGCTGATTGTTTTCATATTCATTCCCCTTTTACCCAATAATTAATTTTAAACCTACCAGTAGAGTGATTACTTCATAAACACGCTTAATCCATTTATTGCCTTTCATGATCGCAAAGTGCGCCCCCACATAACCACCAAGCACTGAGGCAAGCAAAAGGATCGGTATCCAGTCCCAGCGAATAGGTCCCTGCAGGCCCAGGGTCAATGCACCCGCTCCATTCCAGAAGAGCCCTACCAGCACCAGTGTATAAGCAACGGCATGCTTGTAGTCCAGACCGAACCAGC
>JAOUOK010000268.1 GCA_029880425.1 Gammaproteobacteria bacterium | reverse complement strand
CAAAACGCCGCGGGTCGCGCAGGCGTAAGCAACTGCCATCTTTAAACTGGATTTCAAAGTGATCATGTTTATCGACGGTTTCATCAAGCGGCAATATACGTAAACTGCCAGACATACCGAGGTGAAGTATTAAGGTGCCGGCATCCGTGTTGATTAACAGGTATTTCGCCCTGCGTACGACCGAGTGAATGGTTTGACCTTTAAGCTTTGTTTTTAAACCCGTGGGAATGGGCCAGCGTAAACTGCGGTTGCGTACTATAATGTTAGTTATCGTATTGTTTTCGATGTGGGGGGCAATACCACGTCGTGTTGTTTCAACCTCGGGAAGTTCGGGCATAGTTTATATCTTTAGCTTGGGTTTAATTGAGTTTAGCTTTCTACGTCGTTTAACTTTAGCAGTTTATCCTGGCGATCTTTGGAGAGGATATAACTGATTCCGTTATCGATATTAAAGAGGATAAAGCTTTCGCTGGAGCCAATAATTTTAAAACGACTTGTTTGTTCGTTATTCAAATAGACCTTGATATCGGCTTTTGCATTAACCTCGGCTTTACTTACCTTGACATCATAGGCCTGGCTTAATTGCCATTCATTAATGAGCTGGGTTATGGAATCGGCAGAAACATCTTTTGCGCCTGCTTTTACCCGCCATTTTCCTTCAGCTTGTTCTAACTTGATATTGGGTAAGATGAGTTTAGTAATCCGGGCATTTTCAGGTAACAGCTTATGATTAATATAACTCTCGGCCCTGGCATTAACCTGGTAATAGAAGGTGTCGGCAATCATGTACAAGGTTGAACCGATTTTGACATAGCGGTGATTTTTGAGTGACTTGTTATGGCCAAATTCAATCCGGGTGTCATTAAAGCTGACCGTGACCAGTGGTTGCTTTAAGTCAAATGTACTTAAATCCAGTTGTGAAAGATCGTTTTGTGATAAGGACGGCGCGGCGAGCAGTTTTAAAATTGAATCAACACGAAAAGTATTTGCTGATACTGAATAAGGTTTAACAAGTTGCCAACCCCGTGGTGTTTTATTGAATTCAATATCTTGATCAGTTGCACCTATACCCCGGCGATGAATTTTAATGCTATGGATATCTTCAGCTTTTAACGTGGTTAATGTTGGTGGTTGGGTTGCCTCTTTTTTACCGGGCTCCATTATCACGATTGCCACTAATGCTAAAGTGAATATTAAAAGAACAAGATTAAGTAAGTTTCGTTTTGACATGATAGCTTATGCTTTATTCTTTGTGCCTTAGGCAGAACGGCGCTTGTACCAGATCCATGTGCCACCGGCGAGTAAGGCGAGTGGCAGGATAATTAAAAAGAACAGGCCGATCACCGCGCCCATTAAATCACTGATATTTAATTGCGTGTCCACCGCTGTCGAACTCGGAATGCTAATGAAATTATCATCATTACTGATCCAGTTAATAATATTATGGCCGAGGTTGAGGTTGCCCTGGTTACCGAGGTAGGTATTGGAAAGAAAATCACCATCGCCGAGTATTACGATACGTTGTTTTTTTAACTTACCTGCTAAGGTTTTATCCTGGTTTTTAGCGTTCTCTTTACGTGTTAATGACAGGCCAATGGTTAGCGGGCCAACCACATCTTTATCGGCGTTGTAATCAATCCCTCCCCTGAGTACCCCGGTTTCGGACCAGCTACGTGGTACTGTTTGTAAAAACGCGGAGGCCAGCCAGTTATTATCTTCAGCGTGATGTTTAATCGCGACGGCTCTTGGGAAAATACTGATGTATTGAAAATCACGCGTAATGCTGTGTGCAGGATAATTGGTAATGATAGAGAAAGACGGATCTTTTACATTCATCATTTGTGCCGTGGGATCAACAATAGTGCCGGGGTGAAAGTTAATTCCGAGATAATCAGCCAGTGGCTGCAAACCATGCATGGATTGCCCGGGTTCATGTACCCATAACAGGTTACCGCCGGCTTTAACGTAGTCAACAATGAGTTTGACTTCACCGGGTAAGAAGTTTGCCTGTGGGCTGGCAATCACAATGGCCGCGGCCTCGGGGATATCCGGTGTTTCATACAGTGCCAGTAATTCTGTGCGAATACCTTTAATGTTCAGCTTTTCTGAAAAACTGCCCCAGTCAAAGTTAGCCACGCCATTGGGCTTTCTTTCACCATGCCCACTTACAAAAAGGAGTCGGCGCTCACCCTGGCGTAATAAACGCTGCAGGGTATTGGTTAGTGTTTCTTCTTTTAGCTGGGTAATGTGTTCACTGCGACCCTGGTACTCGACAACCACTTCACCGTAATTGGTCACTTTTAACTGGCGCACCAGGTCAGGGTCAATATCGGGGTTAATAATTTCCAGGCTGATGTCTTCTTTATATTTTTGGTACTTTGCAACCAGCTCTTTAATGTACTTACTGTTCGCCGCGAGATTACCATCCGGGATAAAGGTGGTGATTTTTACTGCGGCCGGCATTTTTTCCAGTAGCTTAACGCTGACATCAGAGAGGGTGTTCCTGTTATTGCGGGTCCAGTCAGATTCAAAATAATATTTATTTGATAACCATGCCAACAGGCCAATGATGGCTGAAAACAAAATAATAAAAATAATATTTTGCAGGCGTAACTGGTTGCGACTTTTTTTTGTGATTTCCATAATCGTAATTATTTTTATTAGCGTTGTAAGCGATCACCATCAAGGCGACGAATGCTGAGAATAAGAAAGAATGTAATAAACAGCAGGTAATAGAGAACATCAGTGCTGTTAAAGACGCCTTTAGAAAAAGCTTCAAAGTGGCGCAGGATCGACAGGTATTCGAGTAAGCCACTTGCCGCGGCATCGGCTTTACCACCGGCCCAGTCAATGATCCATAACATCAGTAACATACCAAAGGTACTCATCGCGGCAATGGTGGGTTGCGCGGTGAGGCTGGACATATAAAGCCCGAGCGAGATAAAGGCGGCGAGCAATAAGGTAATACCTATAACAATGGTAATGAGTAAACCGCCATCCAGGCTACCGGCAAAATAAAGTGATAACGGCATTAAGGTCATCATGACAATCATAATGGCGGCAAAGCCAAGCATGCCGAGGTATTTACCAATAATAATTTCTGTCATTGAAACCGGTGCGGAGAGTAACAGTGCCAGTGACTGGTTACGCCGTTCTTCACTAATCAAACGCATGGTGAGTAAGGGTGTCACCAGCATCATGATAAAAGCAGCACTGCCATACAGGGGGGCAATCACTAATTCTGTTACACCGGGTGCGTTTTCTATTGTCGCTAACCTGGGTTGCAGCAGGATAAATTCCTGTAGCTGGCTTAAAAATAAATAGGCCATAATAAATTGAACTATAGCCAGGATCGCCCATGCTAACGGAGA
Organism: Gammaproteobacteria bacterium; assembly: GCA_029880425.1. GTDB lineage: Bacteria > Pseudomonadota > Gammaproteobacteria > UBA6429 > Thiohalophilaceae > JAGLTQ01. The sequence goes on along the minus strand of JAOUOK010000268.1, from coordinate 297 downwards.
AAGAAACAGGCTGCGTAGTTCACGCCGGGCTAAGGTAAAGATCATCATGCGGCAGTGGCTCCGTTTAATTCTTCTAGATCGGCTTCATCCGCGATCACTTCACCCGAAGTAAGTTCAACAAACACCTGCTCCAGTGTTTTTTGTTCCGGGCGTAATTCAAACAGTCCCCAGTTTTTATCCGCGGCAGCCCGGGCAATGTTTTCTGCCGGGTTGTTATCTGAATGATGTGATAAACGAAACCGTGTTGCTGATAAGACTTCAACCGCATCGATGGCATCAAGTGCTGCAAGCTCGGTT
>JAOUOK010000266.1 GCA_029880425.1 Gammaproteobacteria bacterium | reverse complement strand
TGACCGATGAGAATATTTTTAATTGTGCTGGATGGGATGGCGTTTTGTAATTGTTGATGTGGAACAAAGCTTTTTTCAGAAAAAGTCCACAACAACTCATCATATTTCATGACATGCTGTTCATCTGTGGCGTGAAGGTAAACCGTATTATCCTGTAACCAGGCCTTTTCAGCCAGGCGACAGATAAAAGTATCTGTCGCCTTACTATCGCCTTGTTCAATAATATAAAAATCGATACGTGTCATTGTCTTTTATTATCTGTTAAAGAGCGTACTGTTTTCCGCAGCGATCCATCAGGTACTGGGTTAACAAGGGCACGGGTCTGCCTGTTGCTCCTTTATTTGCACCCCCAAGCCAGGCTACACCGGCAATATCAAGGTGAGCCCAGTTAAGCTTCTTGGTAAAGCGTGAAAGGAAGCATGCGGCAGTGACAGTACCGGCTTCTCGTCCGCCGATATTCGCCATATCAGCAAAATTACTCTTTAATTGTTCCTGGTAATCATCCCATAAGGGTAACTGCCAGGCCCTGTCACCAGAGTCGGCTCCGGCGGCAAGAATTTGATCTGCGAGCTTTTGCTGGTTACTGAGTAAGCCGGCCGGGTGTGCACCGAGGGCAATGACACAGGCACCGGTTAAGGTAGCAACATCAATCACGGCTTTTGGTTTAAATTTCTCACTGTAAGTGAGTGCATCGCAGAGAATCAAGCGGCCTTCGGCATCTGTATTAAGTATTTCAATCGTTTGCCCAGACATTGATGTGACGATATCACCGGGCTTACTGGCGGCACCATCAGGCATATTTTCAACGCTGGGCACAATAGCCACCACGTTAATCGGTAGCTTGAGTTCATTTACACTTACCATGGTTCCCATAACACTGGCTGCACCACACATATCAAATTTCATTTCGTCCATCTGGGCACCCGGCTTGATTGATATACCACCCGAGTCAAAGGTCACACCTTTACCCACCAGGACGTAAGGACGATCGGCTTTTTTACCACCGCTATATTGCATCACGATAAACTTGGGTGGTGTACGAGAGCCTTTGCTGACAGAGAGTAAAGACCCCATACCCAGTTTTTCCATTTCCTTTTGATTTAAAATGGTCGTTTTGAGCTTGCTATAATTTTTTTCGTAACTGGAGGCTTGTTTTGCCAGGTAAGTTGGTGTGCAAATATTTCCCGGTAAGTTACCCAGGTCACGGGCGGTGTTGCGGCCTTTACCAATGGCCTGACCAATTTGTACAGCCAGCCGGGCTTTTTTCATTGCAGTTTCATGTTTTTCAGCAAAGTGAAGCGTGACCTTTTTTAAAGAAGGGGCAGAATCTTTTTTTAACTCTGAAAAACGGTAATCGTTTTGATGTATGGCCTCGGTGGCAAGACGTGCCAGCATAGTATGAGATAAAGATTTATTGTCTAAATCCGTTAGGCTGATAATGGCATTTTTAATTTTTGCCTTGCTTAATTCAGTCGAGGCATTGCTGATGATATTACTGAATTTTTGATGAGTTAACTCTCCTGATTTGCCGCAGCCAACGAGTAATACGCGTGCAGATTTGAGTCCTGGCACATCATGGAGCATGAGGGAGTCACCAATGTCTCCGGAGATATCACCACGGCGGAGAATCTGGGTAATAAATCCATGTGACAGTTGATCTATTTGTTTGGCGGAATCGGTAAGTTTATGCTTATCAAGTACCCCGATAACAATACAGGGGGATTTTACTGTTTCAAAGTTGATGGTTTTGACGCTGATTTCCATACAAGATTCCTATACACTGGTTTCAACTCAGGCTGAGCAGCCTGACATATAATATATGCTAGCTTACTCGAATTTATGCCGGGTTTCAGCACATCGTAAAAATATATTAAAACGACTTAAATGATTATTGCCCGTTACTTAATTAAAGAAATTGCCCAAACCTTGTTTGGTGTACTGCTTGTTCTCATGCTGATTGGTTTGAGTGCACAATTAGTCAGCTTGTTTGCTGAAGTTACCGCGGGTAATTTGAGTATTAATACTGTGATGGTGTTATTTGGGTTAAAAGCCCTGAAAATGTTGTTAGTTATATTACCATTATCGCTGTATTTAGCGGTCTTAATGCGCTTAAGCCAGTTCTATCAAAATAACGAAATGGCCGCGATTTCAGCATCGGGTATCAGTCAAATATACATATTACGTATCGTTTTAAGCTTTTCTGTATTATTTTCAATTTTAGTCGGAATTTTATCACTACAGGTTGTTCCCTGGGCTAATAACTTACAGCAGGATATTGTTATAAAATCTGAGAGCTCTTCAAGTTTAGAAGGCATGATCGCAGGACGATTTAAAGAAATGTCTTCTGGTGCAGGCGTTATGTATGTTGAAAAAATTAATGATGAGCAAACACGCCTGGATAATGTTTTTATACAACGTAAACTTAAAAAAGGTGAATCAATTACGCGGGCTAAGTATGGAAGCCAGGTGATTGATGATTTAACCGGCGATCGTTATTTAGTATTAGATAAAGGTGTGCGTTTTGAAGGACAGCCAGGTAAAAAAGGTTTTACCATTATTGCATTTGAGGAACAGGGCATACGTATTTCTGAAAAATCAGCAGTCAATGTTCAAAAAAAATATTCAGCAATGCTGACAATGGAATTACTTAAGGGAAAATCAGTAACTCATACCAGTGAGCTGCATTCCCGTATTGCACCTATATTATTATGTTTATTACTTTCCGCACTTGCTATACCGCTTAGTCATACCTCACCACGGCAGGGGCGTTACACCCGGTTAGGGATAGGTTTAGTTATCTATTTAGTATTTTCAAATTTAGTTTACGTAGGTAAGAACTGGATTAATCTCGGTAAAATATCACCTGAACTGGGATTGTGGTGGATTCACGCGATACTACTGCTGCTAGTGGTATTCTTATTTATGCAGCAAACAGGCTTTAAATATTTGTTTGGTAAAAATATTAAGGGCATTAAAGGATGAATATAATCGATCGTTATCTCGGCCAGGCCGTGATTGCGGGTGTTTTTACCGTATTGATTATTTTAACAGCTGTTTATGCGGTGTTTGCATTCGGTGGTGAGGTAGGGAAAATAGGTCAGGCAGATTATACCGTGTGGAAAGCGATTGAATATTCGGTATATTTAATTCCTCAGCGTTTATATGAGATCTTTCCATTATCAATGTTACTCGGGACAATGTTAGGGCTTGGCTGGTTAGCAAATAATAATGAACTGGTTATTATACGTTTAGCGGGTATTTCATTAATACGTATTATAGGCTCGATCATGAAGGCAGCATTGATGTTAATGTTGCTGGCGATCGTTATAGGTGAAGGTATTGCCCCACCTTTATATCAATATGCAAGTGAGCAACGTATCAAAGCATTAAATAGATTGATTAATGTGAATACAAATTACGGTTTATGGGCAAAAGATGGTGAAACATTCATAAATGTTAATCGTGTTGAAAGTGATGGACGCTTAATTGGTGTTACTTTATACCAGTTTACAGAAAATAATTTTGTTGAAAGACAAATGTTTGCAAAGCAGGCTGTTTATGATGAGCAACAATGGCGACTTAAATCAGTAACAGAAATTATTTATAATCAAAGTTCATACATTGTAAAAAAACATAAAGAATTAAAATGGAAAACGTTATTAGATTTAAATATGGT